>JAEWBL010000437.1 GCA_023391175.1 Pseudomonadota bacterium | reverse complement strand
GGCCAAGCGCGTGCGCCCGCTGGCGGAGAGCCTGGGCTCCAGCTTCCTGATGCCCTGCGACGTCGAGGACCTGAAGAGCGTCGACGCGGTGTTCGAGACCCTCAGGGAAAAGTGGGGCGGCATCGATTTCCTGGTCCACGCGGTGGCCTTCTCCGACAAATCGGAGCTGAAGGGCCGCTACGCCGACACCAGCCGGGAGAACTTCTCCCGCACCATGGTGATCTCCTGCTTCTCCTTCACCGAGATCGCCAAGCGCGCCGCCGCGCTGATGACCGAGGGCGGCTCGCTGATTACCCTCACCTATGGCGGCTCCACCCGCGTCATGCCCAATTACAACGTGATGGGCGTGGCCAAGGCGGCGCTGGAAGCCTCCGTGCGGTATCTGGCGGCGGACTTCGGCCCGGTGGGCATCCGCGTCAACGCTATCTCCGCCGGCCCGGTGCGCACGCTGGCGGGCGCCGGCATCGCCGATGCGCGGGTGATGTTCAACTACCAGAAGCGCCACGCGCCCCTGCGACGCACGGTCAGTATCGAGGAGGTGGGCGGCTCGGCCCTCTATCTCCTCTCCGACCTCTCCGCTGGCGTGACCGGCGAGGTGCATTTCGTCGATTCCGGCTACAACATCATCTCCATGCCGCACCCCGACGTGCTGAAGGCGCAGGAGGATGCGGAGGCCCAGGCAGCGGCAGACGTGCCCACCAAGGCCGCCGAATAGGGCCGGGGCATGGGCGTCCCCTCTCGCCCGCTCACCCGCCGGGGCCTGCTCGCCGCCGGTGCCGGTCTCGCCGCCATGGCGATGGTCGCCCCGGCGGCGGCTGATCCGCTCTCCCCGGAGGCGCGCAAGCTGCTGGACGCCATGCCCGGCAAGGCGGTGCTGGGGGCGGAGAAGACCAAGCCCCTCATCACCGAACTGGTGGATTTCAACGCCCCGGACTGGCGCCGCTCCGCCTTCGACATGCGCGAGCTTCTCGCCGGCGACGCGAAGCTCGCCTATGCCATCGTGCAGACACCGCGGGTGGGCGTGGGCTCCATCGAGGCCGCGCGGGTCGCGCTGGCAGTGCTTTCCCTGCACCCCGGGAAGTTCGGCGACTTCTACCTGGCGCTCGCCGCCACCACCGGCGACATCGACGGGGTGAAGGCGATCAACGTGGTGCGCGCCGAGGGGCTGGACCACTACAAGGTGTTCCGCGCGGCCAACCAGCCGGACATCACCGACATCCTCACCCAGGGCGTGGCGCTCGCTGCCGCCCTCCGGGTGCTCGATCCCCCCGCCTATGTCATCGGGACGGACGTGGTGACCGGCTATGCCGACCTTGCCCGCAAGCGGTCCCTGATCGCCGCCGCCGCGCGCTGATCGCCGCGTGGCCCCCGCAGCGCGGTTCCCGCAACGGCAGTTCCCGCAACGGCATGGCGCCAGTCCGCAAATTTCTCCCTTTACGCTTCGAAGCCGGCGTCGTATCGGGCGAACCTTCGGCCGCCTGCGCCGATAATCCAGCACAAGTCAGACGGCAGTGCAGGCCAGGGGGAAGCCATGCAGGCGTGGCAGGTCGCGATACTGGTCTTTCTCGCGCTTGAGGGCGGGGCGCTGTTCGGCATGGGCGCCCAGCGCTGGCTGAAGGCGCATCACCTCTCCAAGGAGACGCAGGAGGCGGTGAAGCTGGGCGTCGGCATGGTCGCCGCCATGGCCTCGCTGATCCTCGGCCTGATGACCGCCTCGGTGAAGGGCAATTTCGACACCACCGGCAAGGACGTGCAGCAATACGCGACCTTCCTCACCATTCTCGACGCCACGCTCCAGCACTACGGACCCGATGCGAAGCCCGCGCGCGATGCGCTCAAGGTCTACACGGTCCACGCCATCGGCGAGACCTGGCCAGACGCCGCCGACCAGAGCATGCGGGTGGCCAGCCTCGATTCCGAGCAGAAGCTGGAGCGAGTGGGCCATGAGATCCGCATCCTCACCCCGTCCGGACCCGAGCAGTCCGACCTCAAGGCGGAGGCGCTCGACCGGTTCAAGTCGCTCAACGCTTTGCGCTGGACGATCATCGCCGAAAGCGTCACGGATATCCCCCCGGTGTTCATCGTCGTGCTGATCGTCTGGCTGACGCTGATCTTCGCCAGCTTCGGCCTGTTTTCGCCGGTGAATCTGGTCTCGCTCATCGTCTTTCCCCTGTGCGCACTGTCGCTGGCGGGCGCCATCTTCCTGATCCTGGAGATGAGTTCGCCGTTCGACGGTGTCATCATGGTGGGGCCGGAAGCCATGCAGCGCTCGCTCGCTCACATGAAACTGCCCTGAGTGGCGGTGTAGAGCGGGTGTAACCGGCAGCTCGGCCGGGACTGCGACCCTCGCGCGGTTGCGCCGGGGCGCCGGGTTTTGTACGTGCTGCATCGCGGGACGGACCCGCGGCGCCGCCCCCGACGGCGCGCAGAATGGAGGCCGACATGAGCCGCAAGGTGCTCTGGATTGCGGCGGCGAGCGTGCTGGTCGGCGCGATCGTCCTCGGCCTGAAGACGCTGGCCTGGTGGATCACCGGCTCGGTGGCGCTGCTGTCCGATGCGCTGGAAAGCATCATCAACGTCGCTGCCTCGGCCGCGGCGCTGTTCGCCATCACGGTGTCCGCGCGCCCCGCCGACGACAACCACCAGTTCGGCCACCACAAGGCGGAATACATCTCCGCCGTGCTGGAAGGCGTGCTCGTGGTGGTGGCCGCCATCACCATCATGCGCGAGGCCTATTACGGCTTCCTCGACCCGCATCTGCCCGACCAGCCGTTCACCGGCATGCTCATCAACGGCGCGGCGACGGTCATCAACGCCATCTGGTGCATGGTGCTGCTGCGGGTGGGCAAGGCCATGCGCTCGCCGGCCCTCGTCGCTGACGGCAAGCATGTGCTGACCGATGTCGTCACCTCCGCCGGCGTGCTGGTCGGCTTCGTGCTGGTGCCCGTCACCGGCTGGCCGGTGCTCGATCCGCTGATCGCCGGCCTCGTCGCGCTGAACGTGCTGTGGACCGGCTGGAGCCTGATGAAGGAATCCGTCGGCGGGCTGATGGATGCCGCCCCGCCGCCGGACGTGGTGGCGCGCATCCGCGAACTGGTTTCGCTGCACGCCGCCGGTGCCATCGAGGCGCACGATCTGCGCACCCGCCATGCCGGACGCATCACCTTCGTGGAATTCCATCTGGTGGTGCCGGGCGACATGACGGTGGCCGCCGCCCACGACATCTGCGACCGCATCGAGAACGCCTTCGAGCGCGACATGGACGATGCGATCATCACCATCCATGTGGAGCCCGAGGGCGAGGCCAAGCACCGCGGCGTGGTGGTGGTCTGAAGCTCTCCTACGCCCCTTTCGGGCGGAAGGCGGCGCACACCTGCGGGTCGGTCTCGATGCGCCCGGCGCCGATCAGGTCCAGGCAATAGGGGATGGCCGGGAACACCGCCGACAGGCAGACCGCGATGGACGCGGGCTTGCCCGGCAGGTTCACGATCAGCGTCTTGCCCCGCACGCCCGCCTCCTGCCGCGACAGGATGGCCGTGGGCACCTCGTTGAGGCTGATGCGCCGCATCTGCTCGCCAAAGCCGGCCAGCGGCTTCTCGATCACCGCGGCCATGGCTTCGGGCGTCAGGTCGCGCGGGGAGGGGCCGGTGCCGCCCGTGGTGCAGATCAGATCCATGTGCTCATCGTCGGCGAGGGCGATGAGGGTGTCGCGCACGCTCTCGAACCCGTCCGGGATCACCCGGTAGTCGGCGACCCAGGGGCTGGTGATGGCGCGGCGCAGCCAGGCCTCGATGGCCGGGCCGCTCAGATCCTCATAGGTGCCGGAGCTGGCGCGGTCGGAGATGG
>JAEWBL010000293.1 GCA_023391175.1 Pseudomonadota bacterium | reverse complement strand
CTTGTGCGCCTCGCCGGCGAGGGGCTGGTGCAGATCCTGCCCAATCGCGGCACCCGCGTCGCGCCCATGGGCTGGAACGACATTCGCGAGCATCTGGAGGCGTTCGACCTCTCCCAGCGCCTCGTCACCCGGTGGGCGGCGCTGCGGCGGACGGAGGCGCAGATCGTCGCCATCGATGCCCAGCGGGAGGCGTTCGAGGTGGCGACGGCGCGGCGGGATTCCGAGGCCATGCTGGAGATCAACTGGCGCTTCCACGCCGCCATCGCCGCCTGCTGCCGCAATGGCGTGGTGGAGCGTTTCTATCTCCAGCTGCTCACCACCAATCTGCGTATCTCGCGCCTCGCCATGACCTACGACTGCTTCGCGACCGAGGAGGCGTATGACGCGCACATCGGCAACATCATCCGCGAGCACCGCGAGATGGTGGAGGCGATCCGCGCCCGCGACGCGGACCGGGCGGACACGCTCGGCAGCTCCCACGCCGGGCTCGCCCGCAAGCGCGTTTCCGAATGCCTCACCCAGAGCATGCTGTCCGACATGGAGCTGCCGCTCGGCGGCGCGCCGGACAGCCCCGCCTGAACGCGAGAAGGAGAAGCCGGCATGTGCGAAGTGTGCGCCATCTTCGGCGCGGGAGAGCACTGGAGCGATTTCGCCCGGCAGCGGGACGATCGCTTTCCGTTCGAGGACATCCTGCATTATCGCGAGGAACGCCGGCGGCGCATCGCCATGCTGAATGCGCTGGTTCGCCCGCTCGGCCTCGTCTGCGAGGATTGGGACGGGGAGGCGCTGGCGCTCACCGATGCGCGCGGCCGCACCAAGATCGCGCCGACGCTGGGCGATGTCTGGCCCATCGCGGAGAGCCTTTCGGGCCGCGGCATCGACCCCCTTGCCGAGGATTTCATCGCGCCCGCGCGGGAGACGCCAGCCCATGGATGAACGCCTGCCCCTGATCGTCGTGACCGGCTTCCTCGGCTCGGGCAAGACGACGCTCATCCGCCGCTTCATCGAGACCCCGGAGGGCGGCGATTCCGGGCTCATGGTCAACGAGTTCGGCGAGGCGGGCGTCGACCATCGCCTGCTGGTGCATGCCAGCGAGGCGGTGGAACTGATCGACGGCGGCTGCCTCTGCTGCGCGCGTCGTTCCGATGTCGCCAAGGCGATGCACGATCTGGTGCGCATGGCCAAGGACAGCTCCCGGGCCGGCGGCGGCTTTCGCCGCGCCATCCTTGAAACGTCGGGGCTGGCCGATCCCGCGCCGGTCATCGCGACCCTCGCCCGCGACCCCTGGCTGAAGGCGCACGTGCGCCTCGCCTCCGTCGTGGCAGTGGTGGATGCGGTGGCGGGCCTGCGCAATCTTGAAAAGCGTCCGGAGGCGCGCCGTCAGGTGGCCATCGCCGATACGGTGGTCATCACCAAGGGCGACATGCGCGCCGCCGAGCCGACCGCCCGCCTCGCCGCGGCGGTGCGTGCCATCTCCCCTGACGCGCGCATTCTCGACATCCAGGACGAGACGTTCCGGCTGGGTGACGTGCTCGCCGGGCGCGAAAGCCTGCATGCCCCGCCGTCGCCGTTCCTGGCCGACGCGCCGGAGCATGATTCCGAAGTCTCCTCCTTCACGCTGCCCATCGCGGGCGCGCTGGACTGGCCGGCGTTCACGCTCTGGCTGTCGGCGCTGCTCCATGCCCATGGCGACCGCATCCTGCGGGTGAAGGGGCTGCTGCGGACCACATCGTCGGACCGGCCTTTGGCCATCCACGGCGTGCAGCATGTGATGCACCCGCCGACGCATCTGGGCGTGGACGACGGCGGGCCGTCCTTCCTCGTGTTCATCGCGCGCGGCATCCGCAAGGCCGAGATCGAGCGCAGCCTCGCCCGCGCCCTCGAACTCTGTCAGGCGGGCACCGGCATGTCGGACCCCGTGCGGCGAGCGGCGGCCTTCCGCGAAGACGCCGCCCCGGCCGCGTAGGCAGCCGGGGCCGGCCATCCTCAGGCGCGGTTGTCGGCGACCGCGCTTCGCACCTCATGCTCGATGAGGTGCCAGATGCGGTCCACCAGCGCGCCGAACGCCTCGTGGCGCTTCACCTCCAGCGCGCGCGGGCGCGGCAGCGGGATCGGGATTTCCTCGCGGACCGAGCCGGGCCGGGCGGAGAAGACGATCACGCGGTCGGAGAGGAACACCGCCTCGTCGATCTGGTGGGTGATGAGCAGCACGGTGGTGCCGCTCTTCTGCCAGATGTTGAGCAGTTCCGTCTGCATGATCTCCCGCGTCTGCGCATCGAGCGCGGCGAAGGGCTCGTCGAGCAGCAGGATCTTCGGGTTCACCGCCAGCGCGCGGGCGACGTTCACGCGCTGGCGCATGCCGCCGGAGAGCTGGTGCGGATAGTGCTGCTCGAAGCCCTTCAGTCCCGCCATGTCGATGAAGCGCTGGGCGGTGGCATGGGCGTCGCGCTTGGGCGTGCCGGCGATGGTGAGGCCGTAGGCGACATTGTCGATCACCGGCTTCCACGGCAGCAGCGCATCCTGCTGGAACACCATGGCCCTGTCGGCGCCCGGACGCGTCACCGTGTGGCCGGAGACCTTCACCACGCCGGAGGACGCCGGCAGCAGGCCATCGATGATGCGCAGCAGCGTCGACTTGCCCGATCCGCTCGCCCCCACGATGGAGACGAACTCGCCTTCCCGGATGGTGAGGTTGATGTCGCGCAGCGCCTCCACGGAGGGCTTGCCGGTGCGCTCGAAGACCTTGTTGATGCCTTCGATGGAGAGAGCCTGTGCCATCCGGTTCACTCCTGCCGCCACGGTGCGAGCCGGCGTTCCAGCCACTCGAAGAAGATGCTGCCCATGAGGCCGAGCAGGCCGAGCATGATGACGTAGGCGAGCAGCGTCGCGGTGTCGAAGCTCTGCCCGGCGGCGAGGATCGCGAAGCCGAAGCCGGCGAACGAGCCGAAGAATTCGGCGATGATGATGGCCACCAGCGCCCGCGCCCAGGCGACGCGAATGCCGGAGACGATGAACGGCACCGCGAAGGGCAGCGTCACCGTGGTGAACACCTGCCAGCGCGACGCGTTGAACGAGCGCGCCGCCTCGATGAGGTTCCTGTCGGTGGCCTTGAGGCCGGTCTCCGTCGTCACCAGCACCGGGAAGATGGTGAAGATGGTGACGAGCACGAACTTGGAGGCGAAGCCCAGACCCAGCCACGCGATGAAGAGCGGCGCCAGTGCCACCAGCGGCACCGAGTTCAGCGCCGTCAGCATCGGCCCGGCGGTGAGCGCGAGCAGCCGGCTCGACGCCAGCGCGAGGCCGATGGCGACGCCGATCAGCACCGCCACCGGGAAGGACGCCGCCACCGCGCTCACGGTGGCGAGCGCGTTGGTCCACAGCGCCCCGTTGGCGCTCTCCTTGGCGAGGGCGCGGAACACCTCGGCCGGCGGCACCAGCAGCAGCTTGTTGGTGACCACATAGGTCGCCAGCACCTGCCAGACCGCCAGCACGAAGGCGAGCGAGATGAGCATCCGCAGAAGGCCTGCGGCGCGCGAGCGCCCTTCGAGGAAATCGTAGACGCTGCGCCAGAAAGGGGCGGCTGCGGTCATTCCGCCGCGGCCTTGTGCGCGTGGCGGGCGGTGGAGACGGCCTGCCTGCCGTAGCCCTTCTCGCCCACCACCTTGCCGTCCACATAGATGGTGCGGCCGCGCAGGATGGTGCGCACCGGCTTGCCCTTGAAGCGGCGGCCGGCATAGGGGCTCCAGCCGACGAGGGAGAGCACATCCTCGTCGCGCACCTCATATTCGGTTTCGAGGTCCACCAGCACGAGGTCGGCGTCGAAGCCGGGCTTGATCTCGCCCTTGCGGTCGAGACGGAACAGGCGCGCCGGGCGGGTGGAGGTGGCCTCCACCACGCGCTCCAGCGGCAGCTTGCCCTCGGTGGCGGCGGTGAGGAACATGGAGAGGTAGAACTGGGTCGAGGGCGTGCCGGTGTGGGCCTTCCAGCCGTCGGTCCAGCCGATTTCCTTTTCCTCGCGGGTGTGCGGGGCGTGGTCGGTGGCGATGATGTCGATGGTGCCGTCGCGCACGCCCTCCCACAGGCCAGGCACGTTCTTCTCCGGCACCCAATAGGAGAGCGCGTAGGAGCCGAGGCGCTGGATCGCCGCCCACTCGCAGCCGAGGAACAGCGCCCACGGGTTCAGCTCGCACGTCACCTTCTGCCCGCGCGCCTTGGCCTCGCGGATGAGCTGGACCGAGCCGGCGGTCTGGGTGTGCAGGATATGGAGATGGCAGCCCGCCGCCTTCTGCAGGCGCAACAGGGTGGCGATGGCGGTCTCCCAGATCACCCCGTCATGGGCGGCATAGGCCTTGGCGTAGGCGAGGGCGTCGCGCTCGCCGCGCGCCCAGAATTCCTGCTCGATCACATCCATCAGCGCCTGGTCGTGGGGATGGATCATGAGCGGCACGTCGTGGGCGGCGGCAGCCTTCATGATTTCCAGGATCTTGCCGTGGTCGTGCACGCCGATGCCCGGCATGTGCG
>JAEWBL010000248.1 GCA_023391175.1 Pseudomonadota bacterium | reverse complement strand
GCCCAGCCCCGCGGCATCCATTCCCTTCGGCCCTGCACCGGCGCTGCCGGATTTCGCCGATGGCTACGGGGTGCTCGCCCCCGGCGCCCGGCTCGCCATCAAGCACTGGCCGGTGGAAAGCTGGCGGGCTCTGGCGGGGCGGATGCTGGCGGGCAGCGGCCTTGGCCTCGTGCTGGCGGGCACGGCGGAGGAAGCGCCGCTGTGCGCCGCCATCGCCGCCGGCCTCCCGACGGATCGCGTGGTGAACCTCGCCGGCCGGCTGGATCTTGGCGGGCTCGCTGCCCTTCTGGACGGGGCGCGGGCGGTGGTGGCGCTCGATTCCGCCCCGGCCCACTTGGCGGCGGCGCTGGGCCGGCCGACGCTGTGCCTCTTCTCCGGCCTTGCGGATATCCAGAGCTGGGCGCCGTCCGGGCCCCAGGTCGCGGTCCTGAGCGCCCACGCGAGTTGCGCGCCGTGCCTGCTGAACGATATCGCCCAATGCCCCCACGGCCACGGCTGCATGACGCGGCTGACCCCCGACCATGCGCTGGCGGGGCTCGCCGCCCTCGGCCTTGAGTTTGCCGGCGTTCCGCTGCACTAGAGCGGCCATGACGCGCTCTTTTGCGACCGCGGCGGAGACCCCGCCCGATGAGGACGGCCCAAGGCCCGGTCCCGCCGATGTGACGGTCGTGTTCGTCACCTACAACAGCTCGGTCGTCATCGGCCGCGCGGTGGCCAGTGTGCCGGCGGACTGCCCGGTGGTGGTGGTGGACAATGCGAGCCCCGAGGGCACCGGCTGGGCCGCGACGCTGACCCGCCCCGCCGATCTGCTCGCCATGCCTGACAATGCCGGCTTCGGCACCGCCTGCAATGCCGGAGCGCGGCGGGCGGCAACGCCCTACGTGCTCTTCCTCAATCCCGACGCGGTGCTGGAGCCGGACACCATCCCCCGGCTGCTGGCGGCGGCGCGGCTCTATGGCGAGCCGGCCATCCTCATGCCGGCCATCGTCGGCGAGAACGGCAGGCTGATGCGCAAGGAAGGCTCCATTCTGGAGAAGGTGCCGCGCAGCGCTCGCCTCGCGCCGGAGGAGATCGCGGGGGACTATTGCACCCGCTTCGTCCATGGCGCCGCCTTCATGGTGTCCCGCGCCGCCTTCCTCGACCTCGGCGGCTTCGACGAATCCATATTCCTCTACCATGAGGACGACGATCTCTCGCTCCGCGTGCTGGCCCGCCGCATCCCCATCGTGGTGGTGACGGACGCGCGGGTGACCCACGCGGGCGGGCGCTCCAGCACGCCGTCCTTCGGCCAGACTTTCCGCATCAACCGCGCCAAGATGCACTCGGAACTCTATGTGCGGGAGAAGTACGGCCGCGCCGGCGGGCGGGCGTCGCGCCTGCTGTGGCTCGGTGCCGGCTGCGCGCTGGCGCTGGCGGTTTTCGACCTCCACCGGGTCGCCATCCGGGCGGGAAAGTTCGCCGGCTGCCTCGATGGAGTGCGCCGAAACGTGCCGCCGCACGTATAGGTTTCAGGTGTAGACGAAGGTCGTCCGCACGCCGCCGCTGCGTTAACCTTTGTACGTTGCATACCAGCGGGCCCCTGTGTAAGGCTCGCTTTTCCCGGTTCGTTCCGGTCGGAGTGGTCCGTGACCTTGCTGAAGACCCCGTTGCTCGACACCATCCGCGACCCTGCCGATGTGCGGCGCCTGCCCCAGGAAAAGCTCGTCCAGCTTGCGGCCGAGCTGCGCGCCGAGACCATCGATGCGGTGTCCGTCACCGGCGGGCATCTGGGCGCGGGCCTCGGGGTGGTTGAGCTGACGGTGGCATTGCACCACGTCTTCAACACCCCCCACGACCGGCTGATCTGGGACGTGGGCCACCAGTGCTATCCCCACAAGATTCTCACCGGCCGGCGCGAGCGCATCCGCACGCTTCGCACCGGCGGCGGCCTCTCCGGCTTTACCAACCGGGCCGAGAGCGAATACGACCCCTTCGGCGCGGGCCATTCCTCCACTTCCATCTCCGCCGGCCTCGGCATGGCGGTGGCGCGCGACCTCGGCGGGGTGGAGCGCAACGTGGTGGCGGTGATCGGCGACGGCGCCATGTCGGCGGGCATGGCCTATGAGGCCATGAACAATGCCGGCGCCATGGATTCGCGCCTCATCGTCATCCTCAACGACAACGACATGTCCATCGCCCCGCCCACGGGTGCCATGTCGGCCTATCTGGCGCGGCTCATCTCCGGTCAGACGTATCGCTCCCTGCGCGAGATCGGCAAGCAGATCGCCGGGCACCTGCCCAAGTTCGTGGAGCGCGGCGCCCAGCGGGCCGAGGAGTTCGCGCGCGGCTTCTGGACGGGTGGCACGCTGTTCGAGGAGCTGGGCTTCTATTACGTGGGCCCCATCGACGGTCACAATCTCGACCACCTGCTGCCCGTGCTGAAGAACGTGCGGGATGCCAAGACAGGGCCGATCCTCGTCCATGTGGTCACCCAGAAGGGCAAGGGCTACGGCCCGGCCGAGCAGAGCGCGGACAAGTACCACGGCGTGGTGAAGTTCGACGTGGTGACGGGCGCGCAGGTGAAGGCCAAGTCCAACGCCCCGTCCTACACCCGCGTGTTCGCCGAGAGCCTGATCTCGGAGGCGCGGCGCGACCCGAAGATCGTCTCCATCACGGCGGCCATGCCCTCCGGCACCGGGCTCGACCTGTTCGGGCAGGCCTATCCGGACCGCACCTTCGACGTGGGCATCGCCGAGCAGCACGCCGTGACCTTCGCCGCCGGCCTCGCGACGGAGGGGTTCAAGCCGTTCTGCGCGCTCTATTCCACCTTCCTCCAGCGGGCCTATGACCAGGTGATCCACGACGTGGCGCTGCAGGGCCTGCCCGTGCGCTTCATCGTGGACCGCGCCGGCCTCGTGGGGGCGGACGGGGCGACCCATGCGGGCGCCTACGACCTCGCCTATCTCGGCTGCTTGCCCGGCTTCGTGCTGATGTCGCCCTCCGACGAGGCGGAGCTGATGCACATGATCGCCACCGCCGTCGCCTATGACGACGGCCCGTCCGCCGTGCGCTTCCCGCGCGGCGAGGGCGTGGGCGTGGAGCGGCCGGACAAGGGCGAGGCGCTGCCCATCGGCAAGGGGCGCATCGTGCGCGGCACGGGGGAGGGCGATGTCGCCATCCTGTCCCTCGGCACCCGCCTCGCCGCCGCGCTGGAGGCCGCGGAGCGGCTGGAAGCAGCGGGATTTGCCGTGACTGTGGCGGATGCCCGTTTCGCCAAGCCCATCGACCGCGATCTCGCGCTGAAGCTGGCCTCCGGCCATGCCGCGCTGGTGACGGTGGAGGAGGGCTCCATCGGCGGCTTCGGCAGCCAGGTGCTGCAATTCCTCACCGACGAGGGCGTGCTCGACCGCGGCACCGTCAAGGTGCGCTCCATGGTGCTGCCGGACATCTACATCGACCACGACACCCAGGCTCGCCAGCTCGCCGAAGCCGGCCTCGACGCCAACGCCATCGTGGCGAAGGTGGAAGGGCTCGTAGGCAAGGCGAAGGCCGGGCGGGAACTGTCGAAGGCGGGGTGAGGGGGCTAAACCCCGAGCACCGCCTCCACATTCCGCCGGTGCACGGCCTCATAGGGCTCGAAGTACGAGATCGCCCTGGTGGCGAAGGCCTCTGCCGCGAACGTCCGCAGATCGCGCCCCGCCAGCGCCGGCTCGGCCTTCAGGCGCAGCAACTTCTCCACATAGAGCCGCGTCGCGTCGATGAGCGCCGGGCCGTAGCCGCTGGCGGCGATCACGTCGGGATCGCCGTGGCAGGGCAGGATGCGCGTCGCGCCCAGCGCCGCGAGGCGCTTGAGCCCTTCGAGGTGCGCGGCGAGGCGGTCGGGCTCGTCCACATAGGTGATGGGGTCTTCCAGCGTGTCGCCGGCCAGAAGGATGCCGCCGGGCAGCAGCGCCACGGTGCCGTCGCGGCTGTGGATGTCCACGTGGACCAGCTCCACCGCAATGGTCCCGACGGTGAGGGAAAGCCGCGCCTCGAACAGCCGGTTGGGCAGCACCAGCGGGTTGATGGGCGGGTCGGCCGCCTCCAGCCGGGCGCGGTTTTCCCGCAGCAAGGTGTCCGTCTCGCGATTGGCGATGATCTCGCAATCGGCGAAGGCTGCGTTGCCGGCCACATGGTCGTCGTGCCAGTGGCTCAGCACCACGCGGATGCGCCGGGCGCCCCGCTCTTCCAGCGTGCGACGGACGATGTGGGCGTGGGCGAGGGTGATGTGGGTGTCGTAGACGAGGGCGTCGTCGCCATCGATCACCGCATAGGAGGCGATGCCGAGTGCGAAGGCGCCGTCGTCCAGCCAGTTCTCGTGCGGCCCATGCAGCCGCCCACCGGGAATGCGCCCGTCATAGAAGGCGAGCACGCCGGGCGCCGGCTCCAGCACGCGCAGGGTGGAGCCGGGGGTGAGGGCGCCTTCGGCCGTCACTCCGCTGCTTCGAGATTGTGCCCCAGACGGTGGGAGAGCGTGTGCAGCAGCTCCTTCGCCGCATCGGCGATGACGGTGCCGGGCGGGAAGATGGCTTCGGCGCCGAAGGCCTTCAGCGCGTCATAGTCCTGCGGGGGCACGACGCCGCCCACCACCACCATGATGTCGCCGCGCCCTTCCGCCTCCAGCGCCGCCTTCAGGGCCGGCACGAGGGTAAGATGGCCGGCGGCGAGGGAGGAGATGCCGACGACATGCACGTCGTTCTCCACCGCCTGCCGGGCGGCCTCCTCGGGGGTGGCGAAGAGGGGGCCGATGTCCACGTCGAAGCCGAGATCGGCGAAGGCGGAGGCGATGACCTTCTGGCCGCGGTCGTGGCCGTCCTGGCCCACCTTGGCGACGAGGATGCGTGGCCGGCGGCCTTCGGCGGTCTCGAAGGCTTCCACCAGCTTCTGCACCTTGCCCACCTTGTCCGTCATGGCGGAAGCCTCGCGCTTGTAGACGCCGGAGATGGCGCGGATCTCGGCGCGGTGGCGGCCGAACACCTTTTCCAGCGCATCGGAAATCTCGCCCACCGTGGCCTTGGCCCGGGCCGCCTCGATGGCCAGCGCCAGGAGGTTGCCGTTGCCGGCGGCGCCGTTGGTGAGGGCTTCGAGCTTGGACGCCACCTCGGCGGGGTTCCGCTCGGCCCGGAGGCGATTGAGCTTGTCGATCTGCGCGGCGCGCACGGCGGCGTTCTCCACCTTGAGAACGTCGATGAGCCGGTCCTTCTGCGGCTTGAACTTGTTGACGCCCACCACGGTCTGCGCGCCGCCGTCGATGCGGGCCTGGGTGGTGGCGGCAGCCTCCTCGATGCGCAGCTTCGGGATGCCGGCCTCGATGGCCTTGGCCATGCCGCCCAGCG
>JAEWBL010000241.1 GCA_023391175.1 Pseudomonadota bacterium | reverse complement strand
GTTCTGGACTCCCCACTCGAACTGCTGGGCCTGATTGACGAACTTGTTCTTCAGAACCATCGCACCGGCCGCTTCCGCCAGTTCCACGGTGCGGTCGGTGGAAAAGCTGTCGATGACGAATATTTCCTTCGCAATGCTGCGAATGGACTCAAGTGCGCGGACGATATGCCGCTCTTCGTTGTAAGTGAGGATGACGACCGACAGATCAAGCATTGTTTCCCCCATCTGTCAGTATCTCCAGGAACTCCTTTGCATATCGCGGGTCAGGCTGCCATGCGGCGACCGCAACGTTGGCCTCCAGGTGGCGCTCCGCAAACATGGAGCACAGGACCAGGCCGGTGGGATTGTTGGCGAAGGCGAACCGCATCAGGCTCTCCGGCTCCCAGCGATCGCTCGCGATACCCCAACGGCGCGCGAAGGCTTCAAGGCGCGCGCGCTTGGCGGCGTCGAAACCCCTGATCCGCTCAAGCGCGCCCGAGCCGATGACCCCGTGGGTGGACAGCAGCGGCTCCCGTGCCCAAGGCAGCTTCCGCACCGCGTCGGCGGCACCCATGAAGGGCGATTCCCGGAACTGAACCACATCCGGCTGCCGGCCGGCCTCAGCAGCCGCACTGATCGCGGCAAGGGGACCGGCGATCGAGACGGCGCGGAGCTTCCCCTTGGCAACCAGCGCCTGAAGCGCCGCATGTGTCTCTTCGCTAGCAGCGGTCGTCGGCGAGGGATCATGGAAGGCGAAGACGTCCAAATAGTCGGTGCCGAGCCGGCGCAGGCTTTCGTCCAGCCACGTCTCGATCTCAGCCGGCTGAATTCCCACGACCTCGCCCGTATCGCGCGAGCGCCGCGCCACCTGTCGCAGTCCCGGCATCAGGCTTACGGCGTGCCGCGCCAGCGGCCGCAGCACTTGCGCCGCGAAAGACACGTTGGGGCGGGAAATGCCGAACTTGGAGCAGATGACCACATCCCTTCGGCGGGCACCGAGGCTCTTGCCCAACAGTTGCTCGGCATGGCCGTCCCCATATGGCGGCGCCACGTCAAACCATGTCACGCCGCGATCCAGGGCGCGGCCGATGGCCCTGACGCCGTCTGCCTCCGAGACGCGAGAGACCAGCGAAGCGCAGCCGAAGGCGATGCAGGACACCTCGCGCTGAAGGGCGGGGACAAAGACCTGTCTCAAGCACGTGCTCCTTCATGAAGGAGAGAGGAACCGGGCTCGGCGGCGACATCCGCCCCCGCGCGCTTGAGCCCCGCCAGATGGTCGGCAAGCCGCAGCCCGAGGGCCACCGCAACAAAGGTGGGATTGGCCTGTCCCGACGACGGCAGCACCGAGCTTCCCGCCACGAACAGATTCTCGACGCCATGGACCCGGCACTGGGCATCGACCACCCCCTCGGAGGGCGTCGCGGCCATGCGGGTGGTGCCAGCCTGATGAAAGCCGTCGGCCGCCTGGTCGAGCACCGCAGCCAGACGCGCATCGCGATCAGCCTGCCGGTAAATCAGCCTCCCCATCCCGGCGCGCTGCAAGGCCGCATCGAGGATCTCGTGGGAGCGCACGATGGATTCCGCATCCCCATGCGTGAACGTCAGGTCCACGTCGAGAAAGGGCATGCCCAGGGCATCGCAGCGATCGGAAAGAACCACCCGCGACCTGGAATGCGGCGCGTGCTCCCCGTGATAGTGCAACGAGTAGCGACCCGCCCGATTGCGCACGAGGAAGCCCGGTCGCCGGGGCTTCGCGAGGAAACGGGCCTGCAGGATCTTCAGAATGCCCGACAAGGTGCCGAACGGCGAGCGCACCACGTTCCAGATGTGGCGCGCCCAGCGGGGGGGCTGGGCGCCGACGTGGGCGACCCGCACCCCCTCCGAGACAAGCCTGCGTCCCACCGGGGCGAAGGCCAATGCCCACCACACCAGCGACAGCACGCCGTTGCCGTGCTCGTGCTGATGGAACGGCGGATTATCGATCCAGAAGGCGGTGTTCAGCACCCCCTCCCGCATCTGCGTTTCGCCCGTCAGATTCAGGCGGCGCCGGACGTAGGCGCCCTCATCCGGGAAGAAGTCATGGTCGGCGACGGATGCGGGGTCCGCCAGGACGAACTCGGCGATCTTGCCGGAAATGTGCCCCATGTAGGTCCGGCCCAGAGGCCCCCCGAGGCCCCCGAAGGCGCGCGGGTGCGACTGTTGGGACACGAGGAGAAGGCGCGCCGTTTCCAGGCCGCCGCAGGCCAGCACCGTGAGCGGAGGTGTGATGCGCAGGGCGCCCGAGGCGCCACCGACCGTGAGAGACTCGACCCGCCGCTCGTTGGCATCGAGATGCACGGCGGTGACGGCGGCCCCCAGGACCACGGTGATGCGGCGGGATACTTCAAGGCGGTCCCGATGCAGGACGCCCATGTTGATCTGCGGCGTCCACCGCTCCAGGCGCTCGAACTCCACGTCTGCCAGCGCGCCGGCCGCAGACGGTGCCGTGAAGCGCGCCGGTCCGATCGCGAAATAGGCGGCGGCGCGCGCGTAATAGGTCGCGATCTCGGTGTGAGGAATGGGCCAGACCGCATCCGGCACGAACGGCCGATGGGCAAAGTCGATGTCATCGAAGGGCACGCATCGTCCGCCCCACCAGCGCGATGTACCCCCCAGCGCGCGGCACATGGCGATGTCCGTCGGCGCGTGATGCCGCTCATCCACCTTGTGGCCGGCACCGAGGCCCGCCGCGAAAGCGTCGGGCTGCTCCTGCCCCGCCTCGAGGAGCAGGAC
>JAEWBL010000206.1 GCA_023391175.1 Pseudomonadota bacterium | reverse complement strand
GCCCCTGCGCGACCTCGGCCTTTTGGACGGGCTGCGCATCGGCGCCGTGGTGCGCAACGGGCAGGTGCTGCTGCCGCGCGGCGATTTCGTCGTGCGCGCCCATGACCGGGTGGTGCTGTTTGCTCTCGCCGACCGCATCAAGCGCGTGGAGCAGCTGTTCCGCGTGGCGCTCGAATTCTTCTGAACCGACCTCAAGGTTCCTCACCCATGGCCAACGCCGCCCGCCCGCTCGCCGCCGGCATTGCCGGCATCGGGGCGCTCGCGCTCCTGCCGATGGCGGTTGCCGCGCGCACCGGCACCGGGCCGGTGGCGGTGTGGGTCGCGACCTCCGGCTTCTGCCTGTTCCTTGCCGGCCTGCTGCGCTTCACCACCCACGGGCTGGAGACGCGCCTGACGCGGGCGGGCGCCGTGGCTCTGGTGGCGTGCATGTGGCTGGTGCTGCCGCTGATGGCGACGCCGGCGGTGGCCATCGTCTCCGGCCTGACGCCGCTCCAGGCCTGGTTCGAGGCGCTTTCCGCCTTCACCGCGACGGGCTTGACCGCACTCCAGCAGGGCCCTGCGAGCCTCTATGTGTTCCTCGGCCTGCTGCAATGGTCCGGAGGTCTTCTGACCGTCGTCACCGCGGTTGCCGTTCTGGCCCCCGCGGGCCTCGGTGGCCTGCCGGACAGAACCCCGCGGGGTGGCCGGGCGCTCGAAGTGGTGGACCTCGTGCAGGTGCTGCGCGAGATCGCGCCGGCCTATCTCGGCGCGAGCGTGCTCGCGATGCTCGTGCTGCTCGCCTCGGGCGAGAGCCTCTATGTAGCTTTCACCCTCGCGACCGCCGTGGTCTCTGCCGGCGCCCACCTGCCGCCCGAGGCGCAGTTGGCCCTGGCGCTGGACGAGACGCCCAAGTGGCTGCTGCTGCCCTTCCTCATCTTCAGCGCCACCAGCGTGCGGTGGCACCGGGCGCTGATTACCCGCCGCATCAACGCCGCACCGGAGCAGGTGGAAAGCCTCGTCATCATCGGCTGGTGGGCGGTGCTCGGCATCATCCTTGGCGCGCTGCTGTTCCGAACGGACGAGATGTCGTCCCTCGACGCGGTGCGTGACGGCCTGTTCACCGCCGCCTCGCTGATCTCCACCAGCGGCATCGGCCCGCACGAAGGCACCTACGCCAACCTGCCGCTCGGCCTCGTCATCCTCGTGGTGCTGCTGGGCGGCGGCGCGCTGTCGGTGGCGGGCGGGCTCAAGATGCTGCGGCTGCGGGCCATCCTGCTGCGCACGCGGGGCGATCTACTGCGGCTCGTCTATCCGCACATTGTGTTGCCCTCGGCGCTGGAGGGCGGCGTCGGTTCCGCCATGCGGGGCGTGTGGGCCGGGGCGGCGAGCCTCGGCTTCATGTATGGCCTCTGCGTGATCGCGCTCAGCCCCGGCCTGCCCTCGCTCGATGCCGCGCTGGCGGCGGCGGCGGCGGTCGTCACCAATACGGGCCCGGTCTATGACGCCGCGGGCGGCGGCTGGCCGGCCATCTCCTCCCTGCCGTGGGGCTCGGTGCTCGTCGCCGGCATCGGCATGATTGCCGGGCGCCTGGAGATCATCGGGCTTTTCGTCTTCATCCATCTCGCCATCTGGCGCACCTGAGGGCCGACGCAGTCATGTCGCGCATCGCCTACGTCAACGGACGCTATCTCCCCCATCACGACGCCAGCGTGCATGTGGAGGATCGCGGCTATCAATTCGCCGATGGCGTTTATGAGGTCTGCGAGGTGCTGGGCGGACGGCTCGTGGACGAGCGCCGCCATCTCGACCGGCTCGAGCGCTCCCTGCACGAACTCTTGATCGCCGCGCCCATGTCGCGCGCGGCGCTCTCGACCGTGCTGCGGGAAGTGGTGCGGCGCAATGGGGTGCGCAACGGCATGGTCTATCTGCAGGTGACGCGGGGCGTGGCCCGTCGCGACCATGCGTTTCCCGCGCCCGGTACCGTCCCCTCCGTCGTCGTGACAGCGCGCCGCACCGACCGGGAGGCGCAGGAGGCACTGGCCCGCAAGGGCGTTGCCGTCATCACCGTGCCGGAGAATCGCTGGCCCCGGGTCGACATCAAGAGCGTTTCCCTGCTGCCGAACGTGCTGGCAAAGCAGCTGGCCAAGGAGGCCGGCGCCCGGGAAGCCTGGTTCGTCGATGCCGACGGTTATGTCACCGAGGGCGCTTCCACCAACGCCTGGATCGTGACCGCCGGTCGCACCATCGTCACGCGCCCCGCGGACAGCGGCATCCTCAGGGGGATCACCCGCACCGTGGCGTTCGAGGGGGCGGCCGACCTTGGCTATTCCATCGATGAGCGGCCGTTCACCGTCGCGGAAGCCCATGCGGCCGAAGAGGCCTTTATCTCGGCGGCGACGACCGTCATCATGCCGGTGGTGACCGTCGACGGCGTGCCGGTCGGGGCGGGTGTCCCCGGCCCGGTCGCAGCAGCTTTGCGATTGAAATTCCACGACTTTTCGGAAGTCGCGTGAGGTCGCTCCACAACGCTCCATGTTGCGGAGCAAAATAATATTGCGCCGCCATGGGGCTGTGCCATTCTAGCAGCCCAACTCTCACGGGGGGTGTACACTCCAGACGTGCGCTTGCCGTGGGCCTCAACGCCGAAACAATGGATACGAAAATGGCGGCGGAACGGACACAAAATCTCCAAGACACTTTTCTCAATCACGTCCGCAAGAACAAGACTCCCCTCACGATTTTCCTGGTGAACGGGGTGAAATTGCAGGGCGTCGTTACCTGGTTCGATAATTTCTGCGTGCTCCTGCGCCGGGACGGTCATTCCCAGCTGGTTTACAAGCACGCCATTTCCACCATCATGCCGGGTCACCCGGTCCAGTTG
>JAEWBL010000177.1 GCA_023391175.1 Pseudomonadota bacterium | reverse complement strand
CCCTTCACCGCCACCGTCCGTGCGAGCGAAACGCGGGTCAGCGTCCCGCCGAGGCGGGCGTGGGCGGCGATCAGCAGGGCTTCGGTCTCCAGCGTCACCGCATTGGCCACCATCCGCCCGCCGGGCTTCAGCGCGGCCAGAGCCGTGTCGAACACGCCGGGCTCGCTGGCGCCACCACCGATGAAGATCACATCCGGCATGGGCAATCCCGCAAGGGCGCCCGGTGCCGCACCCTCCACCACCTTCAGGTGGGGCACGCCGAGCTTATGCGCATTGCGGCCGATGCGGGCGGCGCGTTGCCAATTCCCCTCGATGGCGATGGCCGAGAGGGAGGGATGCGCCAGCAGCCATTCGATGGCGATGGAGCCCGCCCCCGCGCCGATGTCCCACAGCAACTCCCCCCGCCGCGGCGCGAGGGAGGAGAGGGTGAGCGCCCGCACCTCGCGCTTGGTGATCTGCCCGTCATGCTCGAACAGATCGTCCGCGAGGCCGGCCGCGAGGGGTAGGACAGGCGCATCGGGCGCGGCCTTGACCTCCAGCGCCACCACGTTGAGGGCGGCCACGTCGTTCAGGTCGAATGCCTCGGCCGTGGTGCTGCGGATGCGCTCGGCAGGCCCGCCCAGCGCCTCCAGCACCGTGAGGCGCGAGGCGCCGCAGCGGTGGGCGGTGGCAAACGCCGCCACCTGCGCCGGTCCCTCGCCATCCGACGTCAGCAGCAGCAGCTTTGCACCGTCCTGCAGGAAGGGCCGCAGCCGCGCCAGCGGACGGCCGTGGAGGGAGACCATGTCGACCTCCTGCTGCGTCCAGCCCAGCCGGGCCGCAGCCAGCGCGAAGGCGGAAGGAGCGGGAAAGGCGACCATCTCCGCCGCCGGCACATGGCGGGCCAAGCTCGCGCCGACGCCGTAGAGGAACGGATCGCCCGAGGCGAGCACGCATACCCGCCGCCCGCGCGCGGCCAGCACGCCGTCGAGGCTGAAGGGGCTCGGCCAGGCCCGCGCCTCGCCTGTCACCAGATCACCGGCCAGCGCCAGATGACGCGCACCGCCGAACACGATTTCGGCGGAAGAGATGGCGGCGCGGGCGGCGGGGGAGAGTCCTTCAGCCCCATCCTCGCCGATGCCGACGATGGACAGCCAGCGCCCGGCCGGGGCAGTGTCGGCGGCGATGGAAATCCCTGCCTCAGCCATGAAACCCCACATCCTTCTCCTCGGCGGCACCGGCGATGCCCGGGCGCTCGCGACCCGGCTCGCGCCGCGCACGGACATCCGCGTCACCCTCTCGCTTGCCGGCCGCACGGAAAACCCGGCGCCGCAGCCGGTGCCGGTGCGTGTCGGCGGCTTCGGCGGGCCGTCCGGGCTGGAAGACTATCTCAAGGCGGAGGCCATCGCCGCCGTCATCGACACAACGCATCCCTATGCCGCGCGCATGTCGTTCAACGCGGCGCTCGCCTGCGCTTCGGCGGGCGTGCCTCTCCTCGCGCTGCGCCGCGCGCCGTGGCAGGCCCAGGCGGGCGACCGCTGGCGCGAGGTGGCGGATGTTCCGGCCGCCGTGGCGGCGCTGGGGGAAGCGCCGCGCCGCGTCTTCCTCGCCCTCGGCCGCAACGAGGTGCGCGCCTTCGAGGCGGCGCCGCAGCACGCTTATCTGGTGCGCAGCGTCGATCCCGTCACGCCGCCGCTCGCCGTGCCGCAGGCCGACTATGTGCTCGGGCGCGGGCCGTTCGGCGAACAGGAGGACCATGCCCTGCTCAAGGCCCATGGCATCGACGCCATCGTCGCCAAGAACAGCGGCGGCAGCGCCACCTATGGCAAGATGGCGGCGGCGCGGACGCTGGGGATCGAGGTGATCCTCATCGCCCGCCCGCCGGTGCCGGACGTGCCCGCCGTGGAGCGCCCGGCCGACGCCGAGGCGTGGCTCGACGGCATCCTTGCTCACGGCGCAGGCGCCGAGCGCGGCGCATAGACCAGGGGCGACTTGCCTTCGCGCGGCACGATGCGCGTCTCGGCGGTGCCGATGAGCACGCAGGTGGCCATGTCCGCCCGCGCGGGATCGGCCTCCGCCAGCGTCGAAAGCGCGATGCGCTCGTCCGCCCGCCCCGCCGCACGGCCGAACACCACGGGCACGCTCCCCGGCAGCTTTTCCCGCAGCAGCTCGAACGCCCGGCCGAGCTGCCAGGGGCGCGCCTTGCTGATGGGATTGTAGAGCGCGATCACGAAGCCCGCCTCGGCGGCGAGCGCGAGGCGCTTCTCCACCAGCGGCCAGGGCTTCAGATTGTCCGAGAGGGAGATGGCGCAGAAATCGTGTCCCAGCGGCGCGCCGCAGCGGGCCGCCACCGCAAGCATGGCGGTGACGCCGGGCACGATCTCGACGTCCAGCGCCCGCCACTCGGCCGGGCCATGCTCGATGGCCTCGCACACAGCCGCCGCCATGGCGAACACGCCGGGATCGCCGCCCGAGACCATCGCCACCTTCGCTCCCGCCAGGGCCGCCTCAAGGGCAGCGGACGCGCGGGCGATCTCCTCGCGATTGTCGGAGGCGCGCCGCTCCTGACCCGGCCGCTCCGGCAGGCGGGCGAGATAGGGCGTGTAGCCGAACAGGATATCCGCCGTCGCCACCGCCTCGGCCGCCTCCGGCGTCATCTGCCGCGCCGCGCCGGGGCCGAGGCCGACCACGGTGAGCCGCCCGCTCACGCCGCGCGCTCCCAGCCGGGCACCAGCACGATGGCGAAATAGGGCGCTGGCCCCTCCGCACGCTCGGCAAGGGGAATGAGCGCACAGTCGGCCATGGTGCCGCGCTCCACATAGACGGCCCGGTCGAGCCGACCCGCGGCGGCGAGGGCGCGGCGGATCTTCGGCAGATTGCGCCCCACCTTCATGATGACCGCCGCGTCCGCCTCCGCGAGGCGCCGGGCGAGTTCGGCCTCGTCCAGTGTTCCGGGCAGCACCATCAGCACGTCGTCGCCCTGGGCGATGGGGGCGCCGGCCTCCGACCAGCAGCCGGACATGCCGGTGACGCCGGCGATCACCTCGGTCGGGTAGCGCTGGGACAGGCGCACATGCAGGTGCATGTAGGAGCCGTAGAACAGCGGATCGCCCTCCGAGAGCACCGCCACCGTCCGCCCGGCAT
>JAEWBL010000173.1 GCA_023391175.1 Pseudomonadota bacterium | reverse complement strand
GGACGGCCGCGTCACCAAGGGTGACATGCTGGCCGCCATCGCCGCCGGCGCCTCGGCTGCCGCCGCGCCGGCCCCGGTGGCGGTGCGTGCGCCCTCCGCGCCGACCGATGCCGCCCGCGAGGAGCGGGTGAAGATGACCAAGCTGCGCCAGACCATCGCGCGCCGCCTGAAGGATGCCCAGAACACCGCCGCCATGCTCACCACGTTCAACGACGTGGACATGACCGCCGTCATGAGCCTGCGCAGCCAGTTCAAGGATGCCTTCGAGAAGAAGCACGGCACCAAGCTCGGCTTCATGGGCTTCTTCACCAAGGCGGTGATCGCTGCCCTCAAGGACATCCCGGCGGTGAACGCCGAGATCGACGGCCAGGATCTCGTCTACAAGAACTACTACAACATCGGTATCGCGGTGGGCACCGAGAAGGGCCTCGTGGTCCCCGTGGTGCGCGATGCGGACCTGCTCTCCGTCGCCGAGATCGAGAAGGCCATCGCCGGCTACGGCCGCAAGGCGCGTGACGGCAAGCTCGGCATCGAGGAGATGCAGGGCGGCACCTTCACCATCACCAACGGCGGCATCTACGGCTCGCTGATGTCCACCCCCATCCTCAACGCGCCGCAGTCGGGCATCCTCGGCATGCACCGCATCGAGGAGCGTCCGGTGGTGGTCAAGGGGCAGATCGTGATCCGCCCGATGATGTACCTCGCCCTCTCCTACGACCACCGCATCGTCGACGGCCGCGAGGCCGTGACCTTCCTGGTGCGCGTGAAGGAGACCCTGGAGGATCCCGCGCGCCTCGTGCTGGATCTGTGATGATGTGAGGGGATGGCCGGACACGTCCGGCCATCCTTCTCCTTGCCTCGTGGTGAGACTTGGGATCGTGAGCCATCTGGCCGAATATCTCACCCTCATGGCGGTGTTCGCCGTCGCGGCGGTCGCGCCGGGGCCGGACTTCGCCATGGTGGTGCGCCAGAGCGTGGTGTTCGGCCGGCGCGCCGGCCTTTTCACCAGCCTCGGGATCGGCTCCGCGATCCTTCTCCATGCCAGCTACACGCTGGCCGGCCTCGGCTTCCTCGTCGCCCACTCCCTGGTTGCCTTCTCGGTGCTGAAGTGGGCGGGCTGCGCCTATCTGGTCTATGTGGGCGTGAAGACCTGGGCTGCGCCTGCACCTCTCTTGGACGGCGAGGCGGCAGCCGCGCCCGCCGGTGTCATCTCCGACCGGCGCGCCTTCGCCCTGGGGTTCCTCACCAATGTGCTGAACCCCAAGGCGATGCTGTTCTTCCTGTCCCTGTTCTCGACGCTGGTGAGCCCCGAGACCCCGCTGGCGGTGCAGGGCTTCTATGGGCTGTCCATGGGCGTGCTGCTGGTGTGCTGGTTCGCTCTCGTCACCCTCTTTTTCACCGGCCGGGCGGTGCGCGACGGGCTCGTCCGCTTCGGCCGCTGGTTCAATCGCGTCACCGGCGCACTCCTGATCTGCCTCGGTATCCGCCTCGCCTTGCAAAGGGCCGTTGCCGCGCCGTGACGCGCTGTGGCCCCTTACCTTGAAGGAACTCCGCATGTCCTACGATCTCATCGTCATCGGCACCGGCCCCGGCGGCTATGTGTGTGCCATCCGCGCGGCCCAGCTCGGCCTCAAGGTCGCGGTGGTGGAGAAGCGCGGCACCCATGGCGGCACCTGCCTGAACGTGGGCTGCATCCCCTCCAAGGCGCTGCTCTATGCCTCCGAGCTGTTCGAGGAAGCGGGCCACAAGTTCGCCGACATGGGCATCGGCGTCCCTTCGCCCAAGCTCGACCTGCCCGCCATGCTGGCCTTCAAGGACCGTGGCGTGGACGGCAACGTGAAGGGCGTCGAATTCCTGCTGAAGAAGAACAAGGTCGACGTCTATATGGGCGCCGGCAAGATCCTCGGCACCGGCAAGGTTGAGGTCACCCTCAATGCCGACGGCAAGGTCGAGGTGCTGGAGACGAAGAACATCGTCATCGCCACTGGCTCGGACGTCGCCCCGCTGCCGGGCGTGACCATCGACGAGGAGCGCATCGTCTCCTCCACCGGCGCGCTGAAGCTGCCCAAGGTTCCCGGCAAGCTCGTCGTGGTGGGCGCGGGCGTCATCGGCCTCGAGCTGGGCTCGGTGTGGCGGCGCCTGGGTGCGCAGGTGACGGTGGTGGAATTCCTCGACCGCATCCTGCCCGGCATGGATTCGGACGTGGCCAAGAGCTTCCAGCGCATCCTCGACAAGCAGGGCTTCGCCTTCAAGCTCGGCACCAAGGTCACCGGCGTGGACACCAAGGGCAAGACCCTGAAGGTCACGGTGGAGCCCGCCGCTGGCGGCGCCGCCGAGGTGCTGGAGGCGGACGTGGTGCTGGTCGCCATCGGCCGCATTCCCTACACCGCCGGCCTCGGGCTGGAGGAGGCGGGCGTCGCCAAGGATGCGCGCGGCCGTGTGGTCACCGACCACCACTTCGCCACCAACGTGCCCGGCATCTACGCCATCGGCGACGTGATCGTCGGCCCCATGCTCGCCCACAAGGCCGAGGACGAGGGCGTGGCGCTGGCGGAGCAGCTGGCCGGCAAGGCGGGCCATGTGAACTATGACGTGATCCCCGGCGTGGTCTACACCTTCCCGGAGGTCGCCTCGGTGGGCAAGACCGAGGACGAGCTGAAGGCCGCGGGCGTCGCCTACAAGGTCGGCAAGTTCCCCTTCACCGCCAACGGCCGCACCAAGGTGAACAACACCACGGACGGCTTCGTGAAGATCATCGCGGACGCCGCCACCGACAAGGTGCTGGGCGCCCACATCATCGGCCCCGAGGCCGGCGAGATGATCCACGAATGCGCGGTGCTGATGGAGTTCGGCGGCTCGTCGGAAGACCTCGCCCGCACCTGCCACGCCCACCCCACCCGCTCGGAAGCGGTGAAGGAGGCGGCCATGGCCGTGGAGAAGCGCGCCATCCATATGTGAGGGCGCGGCGGGCCCGTGAGCTTCCCTCAGGGGCCCGCGCTCAGCCTGCGCAGCGCTTGAGCGTGGGCA
>JAEWBL010000112.1 GCA_023391175.1 Pseudomonadota bacterium | reverse complement strand
GCGCTGCGGCCTCCGCATCCCTCAGGTGGCGATTGTAGTCGTAGCTGGGCCGGGCGAGGCTCGGGGCGATGGCGAAGGCCGCCGCCCAGAATTCCACCGGAATGAAGATGTCCCCCGCCCGCTCCTTCCGCCACAGACGCGGCCCCTCGCTGAGCACCTCCTCCACCACCGCCGGATCGGCGATCTTGGGCAGGAGGTCGAACAGCAACATCCATTGATAGCGCTGGCGCAGGGCCCGCCGCGCCGCCTCAAAGGAGCGGCCGGTGGCCACCAGCGCATTGTGCGCCTTGAGGAAGGCGACGTGGAGCTGGCTGAGCGGCAGGCTGGAATCGTTGCGCGCGTCGCTCATGCGCGCCGCGCGGTCGCGGGCGGGATCGAGCGCGCGCGGCTGGCGCGGCAGGTCGTTGCGCGGGCTCTTCCGCTGCGGCAGCGCCGGCTCGCCGAGCGGATTGCGCCACACCTCGCCCAGCAGCATGCGGCGCACGGCGGCGGGATCGCGCGGCGCGTCATAGACGGATTCGAGGTCGAGGCAGCCCGAGCGGCGGTTGAACAGGGTGGAGAAGCTGCCCACCGGTGAGAAAGCGGTCGCGCCGGCAAGCTGCGTCTCCTCCACCGGACGGCGCTCCCAGACGAGATCGTTGAGCACGAACTCGACCAGAAAGGCATAGGCGGCGGGAATGTCGGCATCGCCTTCGGCGCGGCGGCGCGGCGGCCGGCCGCTGGGCGCCTCGGCGCACGCGCCCATGGCGGTGGCGAGGCGGGCGAGGTCCTTCAGCGTCCGTGTCCCGACCGGAATGCCGCAGGCAGGCGCCGCCAGCGTCGGGAACATGCGGCCGAAGCCATGGTCGCTCGGCCGCGCCCCCGCCTCGATGGCGAGGGTCCGGACGCGCGCGCTGATGGCCTCCCGGGTCGAGGGACGCTGCTCGTCGCTTCCGGTGGTCATCTCAAGGGGCCTTTCGACACGCATTCTCAGGGCACGCTCCTCTGATGCCCCCGCCCCGGGGCTCCCCCTTACGTCACCATTTCAACGGTTCGGTCAGCATCATCCGAATGGGGGATGACCGACCTTGGGACGTCTTGCAGCCTGAGGTGGTTGTGCAATGCTGCGCCCACGATCTTTGTGGGCATCCGCCGATATCGGCAGGCATCAAGGCAGACACCAAGTCGCCGTCCGGCCCTCGCGGGGTGGGCCATGGCGGCCCATCGGATCATGGCGACGTGATGCGCCGGCCCGGCCGGACCATCGCCTCGCGGGAAATGGGACGGACATGGGCGAACTCGATCACTACTCCCGCCTCGTCGGGGACGTTTACGAACTCTCGGGCGATCCCCGGCAATGGGGCATCCTGCTGGAGGGCGTCACCCGCTTCATCGACGGCCGGGTCGGCCAGCTCGCGGTGTTCAGCCTCAAGCAGCAGACCAAGCCCACCTGGCGCGTGTGGGGCCACGACCACAACGATTACAAGACCTTCCTCTATCGCCACGCGACGGAAGATCCCCGCCTCTCCTACATCCTCTCCAATCCCGGCCGCGTCATCTGCGGCGAGGATGGCGTGGACCCCGACCAGTTCCGCGCCTCCGCGCTGTTCCGCGAGGTGGTGGAGCCCATGGACATCGAGCATTCGCTCGTCTCCTACTTCGCCCAGGAGGCCGACGTGATGGCCACCATCTGCGCCATGCGCGGGCGGGCGCAGGGGCCGTTCGGGCAGACGGAGCGGCAGAAGCTTGGCCTTGTGGTGCCGCACCTGCGGCGCGCATTCGAGCTTTACGCGCTGCTCGACGAGGCCAAGGCCAAGGTGGGCGACATCGCCGCCGCCCTCGACATCGTGGATGCCGGCATCTTCCTGGTGGATGCGGAGATGCACGTCGCCCACGTGAACCGCGCGGGCGAGACCATGGTGAAGTCCGGCGACATCACTGTCCGGCAGGGCCGGCTCGCCTTCCGCGACGACCGCGCCTCCCGGCAGGTCGCCTCCGCCGTCGCGCTGGCTCTGGCGGCGGCGCGGGGCGAGACGAACATCACCCACGCCGAGCACATGGAAGTGCCGCGCGCCGGCGAGGATGCCGGCCCCTACCGTGTGTCCCTGCATCCCCTGCCGGCCGGCGAGGGCAGCCCGCGCCTCGCCACCCGCTCGCAGATCGCGGTGGTGGTGCGCCAGCCGGGACGCGGCGGGGCCGACGTGGCGCGGCGCATCCAGACCACCTTCAAGCTCACGCCCTCCGAGGCGGCGCTGGCGGCGGCGCTGGCGGTGGGCGCCTCCCTCGCCGACTTCGCCCAGCAGCGCAACGTGGCGCTCTCCACCGCGCGCAGCCAGCTGAAGGCGCTCTACGAGAAGACCGGCACCAACCGGCAGGGCGAACTGGTCGCCCGGATGCGCGAGAGCCTCGACCTCTCGCTGGTCTGACGGTTCATCGCGCATCGGTTCATCGCGCATTCATGGCGCGTGGACATCATACGGCCGCGCCCGAGATGGCGCGGCCGCTCATGCGTGAGGGGTTGAAACGGGCGTTCGCCGGCAGGGGCCGGCGGCGCGGCAGGATCGAGCATATTTGCGGGGGGAAGAATGGTGGGGCGCAAGGGTCTGGTCGTCGGGGCGGGGGTCATCGTGTTCCTGGGGCTCGCCGCCCTCACCGACGCCATCATGTCGCGCAACGAGGCGCCGGCCGAGCCGGGCAAGGCACAGGCCCTCGACCAGGGCTGGTCGCCCGAGCTGCGCGAGAAATTCTATTTCACCTCCCAGGGCTCCCAGCTGATGCCCTACGCCATGCTGCGGGCGCTGGAGCAGCCGCTGTCCGACAAGCTGTTCCTCGATCCCGCCCATGTGGCGGAGATGGGCTTCCTGCCCGCGGACGGACCTTCGGCGCTCAATCCGGACGGCCTGCCCATCGGCTTCGTGAAGGACCCGCGCCCCGCGCCGGGCGCGCTCGGCCCCATGGTGGGGCTCACCTGCGCCGCCTGCCACACCGCCGACATCGAGGCGAAGAACGGCGCGTTGATCCGCATCGACGGCGGCGCCTCGCAGGGCGACTACCAGTTGCTGATGGCGCGTCTCAGCAAGGCGCTCGACATCACCCTCGCCGATCCCGCCAAGTTCCAGCGCTTCGCGGCGCGGCTCGTGGCCATGGACCCCAAGGCCGTGCGCCCGGCGCTCGAAGCCCTCGCCACCGAAATCCGGCGTCTTGAGGCGGCCTCCTGGACGCCGGTGCCCTACGGCCGCGGGCGGCTCGACGCCTTCGGCCACATCCTGAACGCGGTCTCGGCCACCGCGCTGAACGAGCCCGCCAACTACCGCATCCCCGACGCGCCGGTGAGCTACCCCTTCCTGTGGACCACGCCGCAGCAGCGCTACGTGCAGTGGAACGGCGTCGCCGGAAACCCGCTCGGCCGCAACCTCGGCGAGGTGCTGGGCGTGTTCGGCCATGCGGACTTCGCCAACGGCAACCTCGCCGCCGCCAGCTCAACGGCCTTGTCCGAAAACCTGGTCGCGCTCGAAGCCTGGGTCTCGGGCCTGAAGCCGCCGCCGTGGCCGGAGAAGGCGCTGGGCAAGGTGGACGCCGCCAAGGCGAAGCGCGGCGCCGAGCTGTTCAGGGCCAATTGCGCCGGCTGCCACGGCGGTCCCGACTATCGCCTCACCCCCGCCGCCGAGACCGAGGGCGGACGGCAGTGGCTGGCCGTCTCCATGGTGGACGTCGCCACCGTGAAGACCGACCCGAAGATGGCGATGAACTTCATCACCCGCTACGCCAAGCCCGGTCCCTTCACCCAATTGCCGCCGACCACGCCGCGCCTGCCGGATGGACAGGTTCTCGCCGGCTCCCTGCTGCTGGCGGCGGTGAGCACCATCACCGAGAACGATTTGCGCGCCCGCGGCATCACCGGCGATGCGCGCAAGGCCGCCTATGGCTGGCGCTTCTCCCCCGGCAGCAACACCCCGCAATCGGGCTGGCTGCTGCCGCCGAGCTACAAGGCCGGCCCGCTCGCGGGCGTGTGGGCGACGGGGCCGTTCCTGCACAACGGCTCGGTGCCCACCAT
>JAEWBL010000101.1 GCA_023391175.1 Pseudomonadota bacterium | reverse complement strand
GGGATGTTCGGCGGGTGCGCGCCGTTCACCAGCGTCTCGGTCACCGCCGGGGCGCGATAGCCTTCCGCGAAGGTGCCGTAGAGCGTCACCCACTGCCAAGGCGTGAGGCCCACGGTGATCTTGGGCGAGAGGTGGTCGCCGCTGGTGGAAACGCCGTCTCCGCTCAGATTGTAGGTATCGTAGCGCAGCGCGCCGATGGCCTCGAACCAGGTGGAATAATTGGCCTTCCACTGGATGAAGGCACCGCCCACGCCGCGCTCGCCGGAGGGGTTGTAGCCGTCGCCGAAGCCGTAATTATCGATATTGTCCACGTCATCGTGGAAATAGTCGCCGCCGATCGTGATGGCGTTGCGGATGTCGGCGAAGGTGAAGCGCGACGTATTATTGAGGTCGAAGCCCAAAGTGTCGATGGTGAAATAGCGCGGATCGCCAATGGAGCCGGTGATGGAGCTCGGCGTGCCCGCCACCTTCAGCTGGCTCTGCTTCACGCGGTTCCAGTAGATCTGGCTGCGCCAGTCGAACACGTTGTCATCAGGATTGGTGTAGTTCCAGCTGGCCGTCAGCGTCTGGTTGAGAACGGTGGTGCCGTACTGGGTGGAGCCGGCCGGGATGTCGTTGTTCACCAGCGCGGCGTTGTAGGTGGTGTAGTCGGCATCATAGTTGAGGCCGGTGATCTTCACCTCGTGATGGTCCGCCGGCCGGAAGGTGAGCTTGGCGATGCCGGTCCAGATGTCCGAGCCGGTGCCGGGCACCACGTTGCCGTCGCCGTCCGTATAGTCGCCCTGCGACCGATAGGTGCCGCCGAAGAACAGGTCGATGTTCGGGTTCACCTTCGCCGCCGCGAACAGGGCAGCGTAGCCCATCGGTCCGTTCGAGCCGAATTCGCCGGCGGATTCCACGCCCCAGGTCTGGCCCGGCCTGATGATGTCGTTGGCGTCCTTGGTGCGGAAGGTGACAACGCCGCCGATGGCGCCCGAGCCGTAGATGTTGGCGACCGGGCCGCGCACCACGTCCACGCCCGCCAGCAGTCCCGGCTCGAGGAAAAACGAGCCGGCGCCCGTGCCGTGGCCAAGCTGGGTGAAGTTCTGCCGCGCGCCGTCGACGAACACTGCGACGCGGCCGTAATCCTCCATGCCACGGATGTTGATGGAGGCCTGCGTGGAGTTGCCGTTCTGGATGACGGTGGTGCCCGGCATGCCGAAGAACACGTCCTGCGTGCGCGACGGCATCAGTTGTTCGAGATCGTCCGGCCGCACCACGCTGATGGCGGCGAGGGCATCGATGGCGCGCTCCTCGGAGAGGCTCGCGGCGACCGTGATGGTGTCGAGGGAGATCGTCGTCGTGTCGTCGGTTGCGCCAGCCTCCGGCGCGCTCTGGGCATTGAGCGGTGTGGCCATCAGCACGGTGCAGAGCGCCACCCCCGCGAGCAGCGCCTCTTTCCCCCGGCGATGCCCTTCGCCCTTGAACACGGCCATGCGCTGCGGTTCTCCCGCCATGATCCTCTCCCGGCTGATGTTCGGAGGCTGGCTGGCGTCGAACCGGAAGCCGGGGACGTGGCGGGCCGCAGGCGTGCTGCCTGAACAGGCGTTTGCCTGACACAACTTGGCTACCGTTGCGCCACAGATGCGTCAAGAAGAATACATCTAACTTGCCAATGAACTGAAATAACGTCAGAGATTGTTGCGTTCCTGGCACGTAAATACGCGCCGGATCGATATTAGAATAAATAAAATAAAGGCGAATCGCCCTGATGAAGACTCGCCATGAAAAATGGAGTTGCTCTAATTCCATGCTGCCCCAGGTTCAGAAAGCTATCCGTGCGTGCCACGTTGCGGCGCATCGAGCCGTCCTTGGCGCGGTCGTCGCTGTCCTTGTTGGCGTCACCGGCCTGGCGCCGCGGGGCGCGGCGGCCCAGCCGCAAGGGGCAGCGCAGCCGCGCATCGTCTCCATCGGTGGGGCGGTCACCGAGATCCTGTTCGCGCTCGGCCTCGGGGATCGCGTGGTGGCGGTGGACCAGACCAGCCACTATCCCGCCGCCGCCCGCGCTTTGCCGGATGTGGGCTATGCCCGGGCCTTGTCGCCGGAGGGCGTGCTCTCGGTGGGGCCGACGCTGATCCTCGCCATGGAAGGCGCCGGCCCTCCCTCCACCATGGAGGTGCTGAAGCAGGCTTCGGTGCCGGTCGTCATCATCCCGGACGGGCACGACCGGGAGGCCGTGCTGCGCAAGATCGCGGCGGTGGCCAAGGCGGTGGGCGCGGAGGAGAAAGGCAAGGCACTCGCCGCCGAGGTGTCGGACGATTTCGCTGCCCTCGACGCCATGGTGAAGGCGCTGCCGGAGCGGCCGCGCGCGGTGTTCGTGCTCTCCGCCTCGGGCGGGGCGGCGGTGGTGGGCGGCTCGGACACCAGCGCCGACGCCATCCTGAAACTCGCGGGCCTCACCAATGCCATGGCTGAGATCAAGGGCTTCAAGCCGGCGCTGGACGAAGCCGCCATGTCGGCGGAGCCGGAGGCGGTGGTGGTGATGCGTGGGGGCGGGCAGGTGCTCGATGCATCCACCGTCTTCGCGCTGCCCGCCTTTGCCGGAACGCCCGCCGCGCGGGACAAGCGTCTGGTGGCGCTGCCGGGCTCCTATCTGCTGGGCTTCGGCCCCCGCACCCCGCGCGCGGCGCGCGATCTCGCGGCACCGCTGCATCCGGGCGCCAAGCTGCCGGAGCTGCCGTCCCGGCCCTGGAGCGCGGAGCCGGACCAATGAGCATGGAAGGCGTTGTGATGGCCACGGCGGAGGCGGGAACGCGCGGGCGTCCGGTGACGGCGGGGCTGGCCCTGTTCGCGGTGCTGGCCGTTGCAGCTTTCGTGGGCGCGCTCGCCATCGGCCCCTTCACGATCGCGCCGGGACGGGTGTTCGCCGTGCTGTGGGAATGGATCAGCGGGGCCACGCCCGCTGGTGCCTTGCGCGAGCGCATCGTGGTGCTGGACGTGCGCCTGCCCCGCGCCATCGTCGGCGCGCTCGCCGGCGCGGGCATGGCGGTGGCGGGGGCGTTGATGCAGGGTGTGTTCCGCAATCCCCTGGCCGATCCCAGCCTCGTGGGCGTGGCGCCGGGCGCGGCGCTGGCGGCGGTGGCGTTCGTCGTGTTCGGCGCGCCGCTCGTCGCCTTGCTGCCCCAGCCGCTGCAGGTGGTGGGGCTGCCCCTCGCCGCCTTCGCGGGTGGGCTCGTCACCACCCTCGTCATCGCGCGGCTCGCGGAGCATGACGGGCGCACCTCGGTGGCGACGCTCCTCTTCGCCGGCCTTGCCTTGGGCGCGCTGGCGAGCGCGGGCACGGGCGTGATGGTGTTCCTCGCCTCCGAGCAGCAGACGCGGGACTTCCTGTTCTGGACCCTCGGCAGCCTCGGCGGCGCGACCTGGATGAAGGCGGCGCTCGCCTCGCCGTTCGTGCTGGGGCTGCTGGCCATCGCCGTCGGCCTTGCGCGCGGGCTCGATGCGCTGGCGCTGGGCGAGGCGGAGGCCTTTCACGCCGGCGTTTCGGTGGAGCGGCTGAAGCGCACCGCCGTCGTCGCCGTCGCGGCGGGGGTGGGTGCGGCAGTAGCGGCGACGGGGGTCGTAGGCTTCGTCGGGCTGGTGGTGCC
>JAEWBL010000099.1 GCA_023391175.1 Pseudomonadota bacterium | reverse complement strand
TGAAGAAGCGCATCAGGATGTGCGGCAGCCCGGCGGTGCCGAACACGAGGGCGACGCCAAGCGAGATGGCGGAGATGGGGTCCTTCACCAGCCCGCCCGGCGCCATGATGGCCATGCCCTTGGGGTGGAGCGCTGCGGCGCGGGCGAACAGCGCCTCCAGGCTGAAGCCGAAATGGCCGAGGATGAGCAGCGACATCACCACCGAGCCGGTGAGCAGCAGCACCGCCTTGATGATCTGCACCCAGGTGGTCGCCAGCATGCCGCCGAAGGTCACATAGGCCATCATCAGAAGGCCCACGAGGCCCACCGCCACCCAGTAGGGCAGGCCGAACAGCAGCTCGATGAGCTTTCCGGCCCCCACCATCTGGGCAATGAGGTAGAGCAGCACGATGACCAGCGTGTTGGTGGCCGCCACCACCCGCACCGGCACTTCCGAGAGGCGATACGCGGCCACATCGGCGAAGGTGTAGCGACCGAGATTGCGCAACGGCTCGGCAATCAGGAACAGGATCATCGGGAAGCCCACGAGGAACCCGATGGCGTAGATCATGCCGTCATAGCCGGACGAGTAGACCAGCGCCGTCACCCCGAGGAAGGTCGCGGCGGAGGTGTAGTCCCCGGCAATGGCGAGGCCGTTCTTGAAGCCGCTGAGGCCGCCGCCGGCGGCGTAATAATCCTGCGCGCCGCCGGTGCCCTTGCGGGCCGCCCACCAGGTGACGCCGAGGCTCACCGCCACGAACAGCAGGAAGAGGGTGATCGCCACCGGATTGATCGGCTGGCGGGTGCCGCCTTCGATGGCGCCGGCCGCAGCGGCGGGCGTCGCGGCGAGAGCCAGCGTGATGGCGGCGAACCCCACGCGGTTGAGCTGAGGCCGTTTCATTTTACGTCCTCCCGGAGGTTTTCGGTGAGGCGGTCGAAGGTGCGGTTGGCGACGGCGACATAGATCGCCGTCAGCACGAAGCCGAGGCCGAGCAGGCCGACGCCGGCGACGATGCCCCAGGTGGAGACCGCATCCGGCAGCACTGGCGTGCCGAGGGCGCTGGGCTTCAGCGCCACGGTGAGGATGTAGGCGAAATAGAGCGTCGCCATCAGCGCGGCCATGGAGAGGCCGAGCCGCGCGCGGATGGCGGCGAGGCGGCGGAAATTCGGGTTCTGCCGGATCGCCTCGATGCGCGCGGCCGCATCGCGGGGCCGCGCGTGTGGGCGAGGGGGGAAGGCACCATCGGGTTTCATGCGGCAATCCCCGTGGCGACGGCGGTTTCGCTCATCACCGCCTCGGGATGGCGGTGGCGCTCGGCGCGAGCTCGTTGCTCCTCGTCGAGGATCTGCGCCTGCATGTAGGCGCCGAGATGCCGGGCCCGCTGCACCACCGCGCGGCCGAAGGCGAGGCGCTTGGCTTCGAAGGCGGCAAGCGCAGCTTCCACATCGTTCCCGTCCGCGAGCGCGTCGGCGAGGGCGGCGGCATCGGCGGCGGCCTTGGTCACGCCCATGCCCACATGGGGGCGCGCGACGAAGGCGGCATCGCCCAGGATCACCACATGGGGCGAGAGGCGCAGGCGCGGGCTTTCCAGATCCTGGATGGCCTGGAGGAAGGGCTGCTGCGTGCGCTCCACCACCTCGGCGAACTGGGGCGCGAGCAGGCGGTGCGCATCGGAGCGCATGCCCGCCACCACCTCGGGCCGGATGAGGTGCGGGGGAATGGAGAGGGGATGGCGCGTGCCGTCCACGTCGGTCAAAAGCTCGGCAAGCTGCCCGTCGCTGGCGGCGGGGCGATACCAGACGAAATTGTAGCGGCGGTGGCCTTCGTCCAGCTGCTCGTCCGCGCCGGCGACGGGATAGCCGAGCATCTGCTCGCCCGGCGGCAGGCTGAAGGAGAAGTGGCCGCAGAGCGCGGCGCGGGTTTCCGGCGAGAGCGCGCTCTCGTCCACCAGCCCGCGCCAGGCCACATAGCCCGCATAGGTGGGCTTGGCCTCCGGCAGGAAGGCGGCGCGCACGGTGGAGAACAGGCCGTCCGTGCCCACCAGCAGGTCTGCCTCCTCCACCGCGCCATCGGCGAAAGTGGCGCGCACGCGCGCGGCGCCGTCCTCGACGCGCACGAGGTTGCGGCCGTGGTGGTAGCTGTCGTCCGGCAGGGCGGAGCGCAGCAGGCGGTAGAGGTGACCCCAGGAGGTGAGTACCTGCGGCAGGTCGAGCTGGCCGGTGATGCGCCCATCCGGCCCGAACACCCGCCGGCCGCTGACGCCCACGCCCACACGGGCCTCGGTGACGTCGATCCCGGTCTTGCCGATGACGTCGAACAGCTCGGGATGGGTGACGATGCCGGCCCCGCGCCCGGCGAGCTCGCTGCCGATGCGCTCGAAGACGGCCACGTCCCAGCCCGCCTTGCGCAGCAGCAGCGCAGCGAAGAGGCCGCAGATGGAGCCGCCGATGATGATTGCGCGCTTGGAGCGGGCGGGGCGCGCGGCGGTGCGCGCCTGCGGCCCGGCGTTTGTGTGCGTTGGCATGGTGTCCTCCCTCGGCTCCTGAGGGCGGCAGCGTCTCGCCTGTGCGAGGGCCGGCCCGCGCGAGCCTTCGTGTGGTCGCGTCGCATCGCCGGTGGCCGGTCTGTGCGAAAGCGTCCGATTATTTATCGGATGATAGATAGTGGCGCGGAATTTGACCGGCGTCAAATTAATTTATCAAATGATTATTTCCGGGCGGCGACCTTCTTGCGCGCGGGCTTGGCCCGGTCGATCACCGAGGCGAAGGCCGCCGGGGCGCCGTTGAGGAAGGCATTGACCTTCACGTCGATGTCCGCTTCGGGATCGGCGGGGATGGGCATGCCGTAGATGAACTTGCGCACGCCGATGTAGAAGATGCCGGCGTGCAGCGACCAGATCAGCTCGATCTCTTCCTCGCTCACCGGGGCTTTCTCATCGAGGCCGTTGGCGGCGCGGATCTCGATCACCATGCGCTCGAACAGGCGGGCGCGCAGGAAGGCGAGATAGCGGCTGTTGAAGTCCAGCCCCTTGAGGCCGGCGAACATGAACAGCCGCACCCATTCATAGGTCTGGATGACGGCGGCATAGGCCCGGTAGAAGCGCTTCAGCCGCTCCTCGATGGGGATGGAGCGGTCGGCGATGGCGGTTTCCCACTCGGCCTGCCAGCGGCTCTGGTAAACCTCCTGGTAGACCCGGTCGAGCAGCGCATCCTTGCCGGGAAAATAGCGGTAGAGCAGCGGCTGGGTGATGCCGAGCCGCTGGGCCAGATCCCGCGTCGCGCCGTCGAAGCCGAATTCGGCGAAGAAGGCCACCGCCCCCGCCACGATATCCCGCTCCCGGTCCGCGGGGGACAGGCGACGACGCTGGGGGGAGGGGGCTTTTGAGGACGGCAAGGGGCACCCGGTCTTTATCGGACGATCAATCCTAGCACGGCTCGCGTGCGATTCATCACCCTGCGACGAGATGCCGGGAGGTCAGGTGCCGTGTCCTGCCGCCGTCAGTGGACGCCGAGATGCTCCTCCAGCCGGGCCGGATCGGCCTGGAAGGCGGCCGCCGGGGCCTTGTCCACCACCCGCCCGGTGCTGATGACCACCACCTCGTCGGCGAGCTTCAGGGCGAAGGCCATGTGCTGCTCCACCAGGATCACCGACAGCCCGGCGGCCCGCAGCCGGCCGACGATGGCGCCCACCTCGGCGACGATCTGCGGGGCGAGGCCCTCGGTCGGCTCGTCCATCAGCAGCACGCGCGGCGCGGTCACCAGCGCCCGGCCGATGGCCAGCATCTGCTGCTCGCCGCCGGACATGAGCCCGGCCGGGTGCCGGCGCCGCTCCTTCAGGCGGGGGAAGAGGCCGAAGATGTCGTCGTCCGTCCATGCCACCCGCCCATCCGGTGGGCGGGCGCAGCGGGCGACGGCGAGATTCTCCTCCACGCTGAGGCTGCGGAAGATGCGCCGCCCCTGCGGCACCAGCGCGAGGCCTGCCCGGCAGATGGCCTCGGGCGAGAAGGCGGAGATGTCCCGCCCGTTGAGCACGATCCGCCCGGTGCGGGTG
>JAEWBL010000085.1 GCA_023391175.1 Pseudomonadota bacterium | reverse complement strand
GTGGTGGGCCGGCCGGTGACGGCGGCCGAGGACCCTGGCGCGGCGGCGCGGGCGATCCTTGCCGAACTTCAGGGTGCGTGACGGGGGCGGAGCGATGGCAAAGGGCTACTGGTTCCTCAATCTCGATGTGGTCAATCCGGTGGACTACATCACCTATCGCGAGGCGAATTTGGCCTTTGCGCGCTCGCACGGCTTCCGCTTCGTGATCCGTGGGGGCGATTTCGAGCAGCTCGAAGGCATCAAGCGCCATCGCAACGTGCTTGTGGAGCTGCCCTCCTACGAGGACGCGCTGAGCACCTACAACTTGCCCGAATACCAGACCGTGCGCGACCTGCGCCGGGCCACCGCCATCGCCGACCTTGCCGCGGTGGAGGGCTTCGAGGGTCCGCAGTTCTCGCCGGAGCCGCCGGAGGGCACGCCCGAGCACCCCCGCGGCTACTGGATGGTCAAGGTGGATGTGACCGACCCCGATCGTTACAAGGACTACGCCGCGGCGGCCGCCGAAGCCTTCACCGAATACGGCGCGTGGTTCCTGGTGCGCGGGGGGCGCAATCATCTCCTGGAAGGCCGTGGTCGTTCACGGTATGTCGTCACCGCATTCAAGGATGTAGCGACGGCGCGCGCCTGCTATTTCTCGCCCGCCTACCAGAAGGCGCGGGCCATCCGGCAGGAAGCGTCGGAAGCCGACTTCCTCATCATCTCCGGCTATACCGGGCACGAGCTGCCCCCCGCCTGAACGCGACCATTCAAAGGACCTCACCCGTGACCGATCTGCGCATCGTCATCGCCGGGGCCGGCGGCCGCATGGGCCGCACCCTCATCCGCGCCATCGCCGAAAGCGAGGGACTGAAGCTCGTGGGCGCCCTGGAATATGCCGGCTCCGCCCATCTCGGCGAGGATGCCGGCCTGATGGCGGGCGCGGGCCCGAACGGCGTCACCGTGGAAAGCGACGTCGCCCCGGCGCTCAACGGCACCGACGTGGTGATCGACTTCTCGACCCCCGCCGCCACGGTGCGCCTCGCCGGCCGCCTGGCCGAGGCCGGGATCGCTCACGTCATCGGCACCACGGGCCTCTCCAACGAGGACAACGCGGCCATCGCCGATGCGGCGCTGCGCACGGTCATCGTCAAGTCCGGCAACATGAGCCTCGGCGTGAACCTGCTGGCCGCCCTCACCCGCCGGGTCGCGGCGACGCTGGGCGACGATTTCGACATCGAGATCGTCGAGATGCACCACAACCGCAAGGTGGATGCGCCTTCGGGCACCGCGCTGCTCCTCGGCGAGGCGGCGGCGGCGGGCCGCAAGCTCAAGCTGGACGACTGCTCCGAGCGCGGCCGCGATGGTCTCACCGGGCCCCGGGTAAAGGGCAATATCGGTTTTGCCAGCCTGCGCGGCGGCTCCGTGGTGGGCGAGCACATGGTGATCTTCGCCGGCGCCTCCGAGCGCATCGAGCTGGTTCACAAGGCCGAGGACCGCACGCTCTTCGCCAATGGCGCGCTCACCGCCGCCCGTTGGACGAAATGCGGAGAGACCAAGCGGGAGCCGGGGCTCTATTCCATGGCCGATGTGCTCGGCCTCGCCGATTTCTGAGCGTCTGGAGATTTTTCATGTCGGATCGCATCCTCGTCCTCGTCCGTCACGGGCAGAGCGAGTGGAACCTGAAGAACCTTTTCACCGGCTGGCGTGACCCCGGCCTGACCGAGCAGGGCGTCGCGGAGGCAAAGCGCGCGGGCGCACTGCTGAAGGCCGAAGGCCTGAAGTTCGACGTGGCGTTCACCTCGCTCCTGTCCCGCGCCCAGCGCACCCTGTCGCTGGTGCTCGGCGAGATGGGGCAGGAGGGCGTCGAGACGCTGACCAGCCAGGCGCTGAACGAGCGGGACTACGGCGACCTCTCCGGCCTGAACAAGGACGACGCCCGCGCCAAGTGGGGCGAGGAGCAGGTGCATGTGTGGCGCCGCTCCTACGACATTCCCCCGCCCGGCGGCGAGAGCCTGCGCGATACGGTGGCGCGCACGCTGCCCTATTACAATCAGGAGATCCTGCCGCGCGTGCTGCGGGGCGAGACGACGATCGTCACCGCCCACGGCAATTCGCTGCGCGCCCTCATCATGGTGCTGGAGAAGCTCTCTCCCGAAGGCATCATGAAGCGCGAGGTGCTCACCGGCGTGCCGATGGTCTACCGCCTGCGGGCCGATTCCACCGTCGAGGACCGGCGCGACCTCGCCGCCTGAGGACGCCTGAGGACTCCTGCGGAGGCGGCCGGTTTGCCGGCCGCTCCCTTCCGAAAATGCGCTCAGCTGCGCCGCGCGGCCACGAACCAGGCGGCCTCGGCGAGGATTTCGCCGCGCGCGCCGAACGGCGCCAGCGCCTCGGCGGCCTCCGCCACCAGACGGTCCAGCAGCCGGCGCGCCTCGGGCAGGCCGAGGCGGGAGACCAGCGTCGCCTTCCCGGCGGCGGCATCCTTGCCCACCTTCTTGCCCACCTCCTCCGCCGTGCCTTCCACGTCGAGGATGTCGTCGGCGATCTGGAACGCCGCGCCCAGCGCCCGCCCGTAGGCGAGGAGCGCCGTGCGCTGGCCCGCATCGGCGCCGCCGAGGAGCGCGCCCGCCTCGGCCGAGACGGCGAGCAGGGCGCCGGTCTTCATGGCCTGCAG
>JAEWBL010000719.1 GCA_023391175.1 Pseudomonadota bacterium | reverse complement strand
CGCCTTCGCCGTCACGGTGGCGGTCGCCGGGCTGCCGAGGGCCATGGCATCGGGCGGCGCATCGATGGCCACCTTCACCCGCACGGTGCCGTTGCTCGCATCGATGACGGGCGAGACCTCCCGAACGTGCCCTTGCGCGGCGACCTTGGGATCGGAGACCAGCGCCACCTTGATGCGGTCGGCGTCGCGGTTGCGGAAGAAGGTTTCGTAGACGTCGAACACCGCGTCGCGCGTGCCGTCCTCGGCTAAAGTGAACGCCGCCTGGGCGGGCTGCACCACCTGCCCGACCTCCACGGTGCGCGCGGTGATGACGCCCGCCGCGCCGGCCCGCAGCTCGGCATAGCCCAGCGCATCGCGCGCCGTGCCGAGCTGGGCCCGCGCGGTCTCCAGCGCGCTTTCCGCCGCGCCGGCCGTCTCGGTGGCCTGATCGTAGGTGGAGCGGGTGGTGTAGCCCTTGGCGAGCAACGTCGCCTGCCGATCGAAATTGGCATTGGCCACGCGCAGCCGGGACTCGGCAGCCGCGACGGCGGCCGTCGCGGCGTCGAGGTCGGCCTGCTGCTCGGTGGGATCGATGCGCGCCAGGAGATCGCCGGCCGCCACGTGCGCGCCCACGTCCACCAGGCGTTCCGTGACCCGCCCGCCGACGCGGAAGGAGAGCTGGGTGAGCACCTTGGCCTCCACGTCCCCGGTGAGCGAGGCGGAGGTCGCGCGGTCCGTCATCGCCACGGTCGTGGCCCGGACGAAGATCGCGGGCCGCCCGGCCTCCGGCGTCTTGCGGGGCGTTGCTTCCCCGTCGCAGGCGGCGAGCAGGCCCGCGAGGGCAAAGACCGAGATCAGTGCGGCCGTCGGCCGCCGCGCAGGCGAACGGGCGCCCGCTCCGGCGTCTGCCGCCGGGTGACGATAGAAGGCGTGCATGGGGGATCAGGCCGTCCTGTTCGGGAGCCGGGGCACGGCGCAGCCGGTTGGCGAATATCGAGCGGGCATCTGTCTGAAGGGCGCGCGCCGGTGCATAGGCATGGAAATCTCCACTGCGGAACCTCGCGCCCCTCGGTTCTGCTATCCATCTAGATCAGCCGGCGGGCGGAAGTCAACAGCTGTTGACCTCTTGCCCGTGGCCTCCTACGCCTCAAGACCGGACGAGGACGGATGTGATGACCAAACCGCGTGACAGCTCGGCGCCCGCGCCCGGGCGGGAGAGGATCCTCGCGGCTGCCGTCGCGCGGTTCTCGCGGCAGTCCTACGACGAGACCGGACTGCGCGAGATCGCGGCCGATGCCGGCGTGGATGTCGCCTATGTGCATCGCGCCTTTGGCTCCAAGGAGCAACTGTTCCATGCGGCTTTGAAGCGGGCGATGCAGACGGAGACGTTCCTCGATGATCTCGGCACCGATCCAGCCCGGATGCTGGCGGCCCATGTGGTGTCCAAATCCAAGGCGGACGCGGGCTGCGAGGCCGGGCCGATGGGCATCCTGATCCACTCCCTGACCAGCCCGAAGGCCGCGGCGGTGCTGCGCGCGGTGGTGATCGAGGACTTCGTGGCGCCCCTGGGCACCCAGCTTGACGCCAACGCCACGCAGCGCGCGGCGCTGGCGGCAGCGCTGCTGATGGGGTTCGGCATCCTGCGCGACGTGCTGGAACTTCCGGACTTGACGGAAGGACCGGGTGGCGCCCTGGAGCGCGGCCTCGCCGATGCGCTGGCGGTGGTCCTCGGACAAGCGAATCGGAAAATTTAATCCGGGTAATATTGACATAAATTTATCCGGGTCTTAATTGGGGCGTGTCTCACGGACTGCGCCATGACCCTCGCGACGGCCAACGGCCTCGATCTCGCCTACGACAGCTTCGGCTCCGAAGCGGAGAGCGCGATCCTGCTGATCGCCGGCCTCGGCGTGCAGAGGCTCCGCTGGCCGGACCCGTTCTGCGCCGCCCTTGCGGGGCAGGGCTTTCGCGTCATCCGCTTCGACAATCGCGATGCCGGCGGCTCCACCCATCTCGGCCACCACCCGCCGCCGGACCTCGGCGCGCTCGTCGCCGCGCTGAGGGCGGGGCAGCGGCCGGAGGTTCCCTATACCCTCCTCGACATGGCGGCCGACGCGGTGGGCCTGCTCGACGCCCTCGCCATTCCCCGGGTGCATGTGGTCGGCCTGTCCATGGGCGGCATGATCGCGCAGATCATGGCCAGCGAGCATCCCGGACGGGTGCTATCGCTCACCTCCATCATGTCCGGCACCGGCAATCCGGCGCTGCCGCAGGCCGAGCCGGACGTGGTGGCGCTGATGATGCGCCCGGCGCCCGATCCGGGCCGCGACGAAGCCGGCTTTCTGGCCCACAGTCTCGCCTTCGCCCGGCGCATCGCCGGCCCCGGTCATCCGGTGGACGAAGCGGTCCATCGTCGCCTTGTCCTGGAGGAGGCGAAGCGCAGCCATGATCCCGCCGGAGCGGGACGGCAGCTCGCCGCCATGGTCGTGGCCGGGGACCGCCGCGCCCGGCTCGCAACCATCGGCGTGCCCGCGCTGGTCATCCACGGCGCGTGCGATCCCTTGATCCCGCCGGCCTGCGGCGCCGACACCGCCGCCGCGATCCCCGGTGCCGAATTCCTGCTGATCGACGGCATGGGCCACCATCTGCCGGCGAGCCTCCACGAGAGGGTGGTGGATGCCATCGTGCGTGTGGCGCGATCGGGCCGGTAGCGCGCCCCCTCAGGGCTTGTTGTGGAAGCCGAAGCGGCCGGCCACGCTCTGGCGCACGAAGCCGGTGAGGGAGCCTTCCATCAGCAGCGCGATGCCGAGCCGCGCGCCCACTGCCATGCCCGCCACCGCGAGCGGCCAGGACAAGGCGAAGAGGGAGCCGGCCGTCAGCCCCTGCCCGATGGTGCAGCCGCCGCAGAGGATGCCGCCGGACCCCATGAGCACCGCCCCGAGCAGATGGCGCTTCATCTCCCGCGGGTCGTCGAACGCCTCCCAGCGGAATTCGTCCGCGAGGCGGGCGGCGGCGAAGGCGCCGAGGGCGACGCCGAACACGCTGCCGGCGCCGAACTCCGCGAGGCTCGTGGGCTCGAACAGCACGCCGAACAGGGCGCGCGCCACCGGCGAGACGAAGGTGAGGCTCTGCGGCGCGGTGGGGTGGGCGAACTCGTCCACCAGCCAGGTGGTGGCGAGCCAGCCGGCCACCACGCCGAGGCCCAGCATCACACCCGCCGTCATCAGCCGTCCGGCGCGGCGCAGCCTGCGGTCGGCGAAGGCCGGCGCTACCAGCGCGACGCCCGCGACGGCGGTGAGCATGCCCCTGAAATCATGCCCCGTGAGCCGCCCCATGATGGAGGGCAGGTCGCTCGCGGTGCCGGCCGGCAGCAGAAGCGCGACGCGCTCCAGCCCGTCCACCCGGAGGCCGGCGAAGATGCCGCGCAGCGTCGCGTAGGCGACCGCCCCGAACACCAGCAGCACGACGAGGCTGCGCAGGTCGCCCGAGCCCAGGCGCACCAGCGAGCCGAAGGCGCAGGTGCCCACCAGCGCCATGCCGAGGCCGAACAGCACGCCGCCGGTGAGGATGCCGAGCCAGGGCAGGGCGGTGATGACGTAATTGGTGCGGTCGGGGCTGAGGATGCCGGCCATGGCGAGGGCCTGCGTGCCCAGCACGGCGAGGCCGAGGGCGAGCGCGAACACCTTCATGCGGCGCCAGTCGTGGCCCACCATGGCGTCTTCCAGCGCGCCGAAGGTGCAGAGGCGGGCGCGGAACACGGCGAAGCCGACCACCCCGCCCACGGCGAGACCGGCGAGCGCGGTCCACCAGGGGCTTGAAACATCCATTGCGCGCCTTCCTCCCTGAGATGGCCGGAGCGGGACTTATGGAGCGTCCCGTCGCCGGCCCGGCGCATTTTTACTGAGGCTTACTTTGCGTCCGATGCGGGGGTGCCGCAATACATGTCGTAGATGACCGAGATGACCCGGCGCACATCATCGTTGGCGAGGCTGTAATAGATGGTCTTGCCGTCGCGCCGCGTGGTGACGAGATCATCGAGGCGCAGGCGCGCCAATTGCTGGGAGACGGTGGGCTGGCGCAGCGAGAGGATGTTCTCCAGCTCCGTCACCGAGCGCTCGCCCTCCGCCAGCAGGCACAGGAGCAGCAGGCGGTTCTCGTGGGAGAGCGCCTTGAGGAAGTCGCTCGCCTTGCGGGCGTTGCGCATGAGGCGGTCAAGCTCGGGCGAGATCTCCGGGCCTTCCCGCAGCTCGTCCTCAAGGCGCCTGGAAACGATCGACATCTGCCTGCCTTCTCAATCCCGG
>JAEWBL010000718.1 GCA_023391175.1 Pseudomonadota bacterium | reverse complement strand
GCTCGTGACCATCATCGCCATGCGCCTGAAGGGCAAGCACCTGCCCATCTACACCCCCCACGTGGATTGCGGCGACAACGTCGTCGTGGTCAACGCCGAGAAGGCGGTGTTCACGGGCCGCAAGAAGGACCAGAAGGTCTACTACCATCACACCGGCTATGCGGGCGGCATCAAGGAACGCACCGCGAAGTTCATTCTCGAAGGCCGCTTCCCGGAGCGTGTCATCGAGAAGGCGGTGGAGCGCATGCTCGCCCGCGGCCCGCTCGGCCGCAAGATCATGGGCAACCTGCGCGTCTACAAGGGCCCTGCCCACCCGCACGAGGCCCAGCAGCCGGTCGCCCTCGACGTGGCGGCTCTCAACCGCAAGAACGTGAGGAACTGACATGGCCGAGGTTCTCCAGTCCCTCGACGCTCTCGGCGCAGCGACCGTCTCGGCCCAGCCCGAAGCCCCCGTTCATGTCCAGAAGCTGGACAAGTTCGGCCGCGCCTATGCCACCGGCAAGCGCAAGGACGCCGTGGCCCGCGTGTGGGTTCGCCCCGGCACCGGCAAGATCACCGTCAATGACCGGGACATCGAGGTGTATTTCGCCCGTCCCGTGCTGCGCCTGATGATCAACCAGCCGTTCCAGGTCGCGGCCCGTGAAGGCCAGTACGACGTGGTCGCCACCGTGTCCGGCGGCGGTCTGTCCGGCCAGGCCGGCGCGCTGCGTCACGGCCTCTCCAAGGCGCTCACCTATTACGAGCCCGAGCTGCGCAGCCCCCTCAAGAAGGGCGGCTTCCTGACCCGCGACAGCCGCGTGGTCGAGCGCAAGAAGTACGGTCGTGCCAAGGCTCGCCGTTCGTTCCAGTTCTCGAAGCGCTGATCGCTTCGGCTCACGGTTCGAGGTTTTTGGAAGCGGCGGGGATTTCCCCGCCGCTTTCTTTTTGCGTGCGTCGCTTTCCCGCGCTCAGTCGAACCACTCATCCTCGGGGTCGAAGGCCGGGATGGGAATGTTCAGGATGCGCATGCGGCCGATGGCGCGGTGGCGGCATCCAGGCTTGATGAAGATGGATGTGAGCGGAGAGACGGGCACGCGCTCGCCGTCGAGTTCCATCTCCCCTTCCCCTTCGAGGATCACGTAAATCTCGGTCATGTGCTTGTGGTAGTGGACCCGCGCATCCTCGGTGATGTCGGTGAGGTGAACGGTCGCGAGCTTGTTGTCATCCGTTCCAAACGCGCGGCGCGCGAAGCCGCAGGGGCAGGGCACGGCGGGAATCTCGTCGAGGCGCGAGATCATGTAGTTGGGTGCGGCTTTCATGGGCGGCTCCCTGAGGCACGATCGCTGCGGCTTGTTCCGCCGCAGCGGGCTGGCAGTGCAGCCTTCCGGCTTCTGAATTAGGGACACCGGTCGCCACCGTCAAACCGCTCGCGGCGCGGCCCTCCGGCGCCGCCAACGAAAATGGCCGGGTCTGAGCCCGGCCATGATCTGAAGGATCGAAATATGCCTCAGAAGCTCGGCGTGTCGCCGTCCAGCGGGCTCCACTGACCGTTGTTGGTCGGGTCGCCGGGAGGGCCGGAGCCGTAGCCGCCGGAGAGATCGGGCGGGAACACGTAATCCTCGTTGCGGTCGTCGCCGATCTTCACGTCCGGGCGAATGGCAGGGCCGGGGCCCGGGTCGAGGTAGTTGCCCTGGGGGATGACGGGCAGCTGGATCACGCGCGGCGTCACCACGACACGCTGCTGCGAGGTCTGGGCGATCGCCTGGACACCCGCCATGGCGATGAGCGCGAGCAAAACGCCGCCCGCCAGCCCATTCGTCCCCAAGCTCATCTCTGCCATCGCAGCGCCCCGCATGCCGCCGGTTCCTGAAATTCATCCGGCTGCCGCGTTGAAGCATGTTCGTGGCGGCCTGTGAAGGGGCCCGAATGGGCTCGTGGCGTGTGGGGTGCCTCCGGCGGGTCCCATTGGCGAACGTTCGGGGACTCGGCTAGCGTCGCGCCATCAGGAGTGACGGTGATGCACACAATCAAATCGCTCGGGCGGAGGGTTCTGGCTGGCGGCCTCGCGCTCGCGGCGGTGTTTTCCGTGAGCCTTCTCGCAGCGCTGCCAGCTGCTGCTGTTCCGGCTCGCATCATTCTCCTGCGGCATGGCGAGAAGGGGGGTCCGCTCCAGCTCTGCAGCATCGGGCAGGAGCGCGCCCGGGCTCTGGTGGACTATTACCTCGGAAAGAACGCCAAGAAATCGCTTCTGCGGCCGGGCGAGGTGCCGACGGCCATCCTGGGGCTCTCGCTGCACACGCTGGAAACCATCTATCCCGTCGCAGATTCCTGGGAGCAGCCGGTCATCTTCTATTCGGTGATGCCGGAGATGGTGGACGGCAAGCTCATCATCCGCCAGGACAAGCTCGCGGAACGCAACCGGCAGGCGGTGCATGACGTGTTCACCAAGCCGGAATGGGCCGGCGGAACGCTCATCATGAACTGGGAGCACGTCCACATCGCCAGGCCCCGGCTCGATATCGAGCTGACGCCGGCCCAGCGGGCGATCGTGGAGAAAAAGCATCCCGGCATGCCCGTGCCGACCAAGGCCACGACGCTGTTCGACCTCATGGATCTCGCCGGCATCAAGGTTCCCGACGATTGGCCGGGCGATACCTACGATTATTTCTGGATCATCGATTTCGACCAGCAGACCGGCCTGCCGTCGGCCTTTACGATGATAAAGCAGGAATTCGGGCCGCCCTATGAGAACCTGCCCCAGAATGACTGGGGCACGCCCGAAAATATCTCGGCGTCCGCCGGCTGCACCAAGTGAAGCCGGCGGAGTGCCGGCGCCCGCCAAACCGGCTGTGTGAACCACGACAGCCCTGTCGTCTTCGAGCCAAGGCGGATATAGGTCCTGTCGGCTTCGGCCGGTCCTACTTCTTGACCTTCCGGAGCATCATCTCGATGGCGGTGACGGATTCCGAGACGTTGAGCCAGTTCTCCGCCTGTTCGTCGTTCTTGAACTCCCGCCCGAGGTTGATGGGTTCGTCGTGTCCTTCCACGTGAAGAAAACACGCCCACTTGCCGCTCGGCAGTTGCTCGACCGTGACCTTGTGGTCGGACATGCTGTGTCCTCGCCTTGTCCTTGTTGCTTCAGGGGCGACCGGCCGAAACAGGCAGGTCGTGACCCGCAGCGGACAATGCAATAGGCCTGCCACGCGGTGAGGGGAGCAGGGCGACCCCGGCGCACAGATCGTCCGCCGGCCGGCTGCCATTGCAAGGCGGGCGGATAACGAGTTCTCTCAGGTAAGGTTGGAGCGGCCAGCTGGACAGGATCATGGAACGACCGCAGGACAGGCCTCGCGAACGGCGTCAGGACCGCCTCCCGGCCAGGGATGGCAGCGAGACGTTCGGCCCCGTGCTCCAGCTGGCGCTGCGGTTCGGCACGCTGGCGCTGCTGTTCGGGTGGTGCTTCACCATCGTCCAGCCGTTCCTGACCTCCATCCTCTGGGGGCTCATCATCGCCATCGCCTCGCACCCCCTGTTCACCCGCCTGTGCGCGGCGCTCAGCGGCCGCACGGCGACGGCGGCTACGCTCTTCGTCGTGCTGGCGCTGACACTGTTGGTGCTGCCGGCGCTGCTGCTCGCCGATACCC
>JAEWBL010000708.1 GCA_023391175.1 Pseudomonadota bacterium | reverse complement strand
GCCTTCAGCAGGCCCCGCGCCTCCAGTCCCAGCGAGACGTTGGCCTCCACCGTGCGCCACGGATAGAGGGTCGGGTCCTGGAAGACGAGGATGCGGGAGGGGTCGGGCGCGGTGATGGATGTCCCGTCCACCGCGAGCTGGCCGGAGACCGGCTGGTCGAGCCCGGCGAGGAGCCGCAGCAGGGTGGACTTGCCGCAGCCGGACGGCCCGAGCAGCGCGACGAACGAGCCGGGCTCGGCGGAGAAGCTCACATCGTCCAGCACGGGCAGCGGCGCGCCCTCCAGCTGGAAGGCGTGGCTCACGTGCTCCACGTCGAGGCGCAGGCCGGACGCCGGGGCGGGCGCGCCGGCGGGGGAGGAGAGGGCCACGCTCACCACCGCACCAGCTCCTTCTGCCAGGCGAGGGTGCGGTCGCGCAGCCGGAACAGCAGGGTGACGAGGCTGGAGCACATCAGCGCCATCACCAGCTGCGCCGCATACATGTTGGCATAGGCCGCCCAGCCCTGCGCCCATTGCAGGTACCAGCCGAGGCCCGCCTTCACCCCCAGCATCTCGGCCACCAACAGCACCGCGAACGAGGTGCCGAGGCCCATGAACAGGCCGACGAAGACATGCGGCAGCGCGGCGGGAATGGCCACCTTCAGCACCAGGAAGCGCTGGCTGGCCCCGAGCGTGCGGGCGATGTCGTAATAATCCTTGTTGACCGAGGCGATGCCCGACCAGGTGAGGATGGTGACGGGAAAGCCGGTGGCGAGCGCGAGCAGGAACACGCTGGCGCTCCACGAGGAGGGAAACAGGAAGAAGGCCACCGGCAGCCATGCGGTGGCCGGCAGCGGGCCGATGAAGCGCAGCACCGGATGCGCCCAGTAGCCCGCGATGCGCCACCAGCCGATGGAGACCCCGAGCGTGACGCCCACGGCGGCGCCGATGGCATAGCCCCAGGCCAGGAGCTTCAGGGAGGCGACGACGCTGAGGCCGAGCTTCGGCCAGTCATCGAGATAGACTTCCAGCAGCGCCTGCGGCGGTACGAAGAAGGGGCGCGGCAGCAGCTCCAGTTTCGCCGTCACCGCCTCCCAGGCGATGAGGCCAAGGGGCAGGACGAGAAGCCACGGCCCCCAGTGCCGCAATCCCTTCAGCCGCAGCCCCGCCACCGGGCCGGCGAGCGCGGCGAGGAGGATGAGCCCGCCGATGCCGGCGAGGCCGAAGGCAAATTCCCGCGTATAGGCGAAGTCGTCCGCATCCGACACGAGGCCGGCATAGCCGGCGGCTCCGAGCCAGACGATGCCGGCCGCCAGCCCCGTGTGCCAGAGCGGCACCCGCTCCGCATGATCGCGGGAGCGCCGGCGCGGAACGCCGGCGATGGCGGGCGTCTCGATCAGCTGGTCTGTCATCGGTTGGTCTCGCCTGCGGCTGGGAATCGGGAAGAACATGGACGCACGCGAGAGCCGCGCACGGACAGCTAGGAGTTGAATCAATCCAGTAATTTTATGGAAATTATAAAAATTGAGTCAAGCGCCAATCTGCGCCTGTCTTGGTCGTGCTGCAGGCGGGCACCGGATCAGGCCGAATGGGGACTGGCACGGCCGGTGCTTGCCTTGTCCGGAGGGCCGGTTCTGGCGCCTTCCCGACACAGGCGGCCCGCAGAGGCAGAGGCGCATCCATGGCCATAGAAGCGGTGCTGATGGACATCGAGGGCGTTCTCGGCCCCCTGTCCTTTCTCGACGAGACGCTGCTGCCCCATGCGCGCGAACGGCTCGGCGCCTTCATCGCCGAGCATGGCGAGGAGGACGAGGAGATCGAGGCGGCGCTGGACGAGGCGGGCCGGCTCATGGGCGGCTTCTCCCTCACGCCCCGCGAGGCGGAGGCCCTGCTGCTGCGCTGGATGAAGCAGGGGCGCAATCCGACGCCGCTCAAGATCATCCAGGGCCGCATCTGGCAGGAAGGCTATGCGGCGGGCGCCTTCACGGCTGAGGTGCATGGCGATGCCGGGCCGAGCCTCGCCGCCTGGAAGGCGCAGGGGCTCCGGCTCTTCACCTTCTCCTCCTCGTCGGAACTGGCGCAGAGACTTTGGCTGTCGTCCGCCGGCTCGGAGGCGGCAGGGCTGATTGACGGCTTCTTCGACACCCGCATGGGCCAGAAGCTGGAGGAGGAGGCCTACAAGGCCATCGCCCAGGAGATCGGCGTCGCTCCGGCGCAGATTCTCGTGCTGTCCAGCAATATGGACGAACTCGACGCCGCCGCATCCGCCGGCCTCGCCACGGTGCGGATCGCGCGCGACGGCGGCGACAGCGGAAAGCACCCGGCGGTGGCGGACCTCGCGTCCCTGATCCTGCCATGACCCTAGCGAAGGGCGCCTGAGCCGGAGGTTCGCATCATGCCCCGCTTCACCGTGGAAACCCGCAGCGGCGACCGGCAGGACGTGACGGGCCGCGACGGCGCGACGCTGCTCAAGGCCATCCGCAAGGCCGGCATCGAGGAACTCACCGCCCAGTGCGGCGGCGGCTGCGCCTGCGCCACCTGCCATGTCTTCGTTACCCCGCCGGATGGCGTGACGGCGCCTCCGATCAGCCCCGGCGAAAGCCGGATGCTCGCCATCAGCCAGAACCGCACCCTCGCCTCCCGCCTCGCCTGCCAGCTGAAGCTGGAACCGGCGCTGGACGGCATGGTGGTGGTGATCGCGCCGGAGGAGGCCGGGGACTTCTGACGGTCAGCCGAGGGTGAAGGCCGGCAGGTCCGGGCGGGCGATCATCAGCCAGAAGATACCGAGCACCGCCGCGAAGGCGGGGAAGCCGAAGGCGAACCAGGTCCAGAACAGGCGGTGGTAGGCGACAGGCAGCGCCGTGCCCGCCGCGGCGGCGGCCTCGGCGAGCGTCCGCATGCGCATCTGCATCCCCACCACCGGCAGCCAGAAGGCGCCGGTGAGGAGATAGAGGGTGATGGAGAGCACGATCCACCCTTCGGTGAGCGGATAGCCCGCCGCCTGCGCCAGCAGCGCCCCCGTGACGGGCTGCAGCACCACGGCGGTGGCGGTGAAGAGGAAATCCGCCAGCACCACGATGCGCGCCACCGCCGCCACCGTCGCAGCACGGCCGGTGGCATGAGCCATCACCATGAAGAAGGCGATGCCGGCGCCCGTGCCGAGCAGCACCGTGGCGCCGATGACATGCAGGAACTTCAGGACGAGATAGGCCATCACCGGTCCCTCAGGATGGCGAGGGCGACGAGGTTCAGCATCATCACGGGCGCGATCTTCACCAGCGGGCCGAGCGGATCGGTCCACAGGGACGGCAGGAGCGCCGTGCCGGCGACCACATAAAGCAGCGAGACGCCGAGCGCGGCCCACAGGGCCGTGCGTGTGGCCCGCCGCACGGCGATCCCGACGCCGATGGCGAGGTCCGCCAGCGCGCCGCCGATGGCCAGCGGAGCGGCGAGAGGCCCGGCGCCTGCCGTCGTCAGGAGCGCGACGCCCGCATCATAGGCGGGGCCGAGGGAGAGAAGCCCGGTGACGATCCAGAACAGGGCGAACACCACGAAGATCGCCGGTTTCAGCACGTAGAGGGCGGCGAACCAGCGCTCCTGCACGCCGGCCGGCTCGGCGGCGAGGGCATCGGCTAGCGATTGCGGACGGATGCCGGTCATCTCCATCCACGGGCCGGGATCGCCGGTGGCGCCGCGGGCGATCTCCCGCGCCACCGTGCTGCGCAGGGGCGGACGCCAGCCGAGGCGGCCGAGCGCGTCGCCGATGCCGTACATGAGATGGGCGGTCCCGCCGGGGACGCGGACGGTGCGCGCCGGCGCAAAGCCCAGCCACCGGCGATAGGTGGCGATCACCGCTTCCAGGGGCAGCCGGTCCGGCCCGGCGAGGTCCAGCTCCACGCCGGCCGGCGCGTCTGGGCTGACGAAGTAGGCCACCGTCGCCGCCACATCGTCGAGCTGCACGATCTGCAGGTCGGCGGTGTCCGGAAACAGCGGAAAGACGGGCAAGGCGGCGAGCCCGCGGAACATGGCGCTGCCGCCATAAGCCCTGCGGCCGACCACGACCGATGGGCGCAGGGTGACATGATCGAGCCCGCTCGCCGCCAGCAGGGCATCGCCCTCCTGTTTGGTGCGGGAGAAATCGGACGGCGCGCCCGTATCGACGCCGATGGCGGAGATATGGATCACGCGCCGCACACCGGCGAGCCGGCAGGCCGCGATCAGCGTCGCCATCCCCGCCACATGCACGCCCGCGACGCTTTCGCCCGGCCCGTCCTGAAGCAGGCCTGCGGCGTTCACCACCGCGTCCGCCCCCTCCAGCTCACGGGCGAGCTGCTCAGGGGGCGCGGTGCCGAGGTCGAGCGCCACGAAGCGGGCCTGTGGCAGGGTGCGGGCCGCCGTGCCGACGTTCCGCGCAAGGCCGACGACCTCATGCCCGGCCGATGCCAGCCGCGCCAGAACGGCGGAGCCGATGAGGCCAGTGGCGCCAAGGACGATGATCCGCATGGTCATGAACTACCATGCCGGCACCGGACCTGACATGCGGCATTGCCGCAGCGCCAGTGCCTCGCGCCACCCTCACTCCGTCGCCAGCCGT
>JAEWBL010000703.1 GCA_023391175.1 Pseudomonadota bacterium | reverse complement strand
GGGCAGAGGCGCGACCGAAGCCGTACCCACCCCCTCGGCCGAAATCACTCGGCGGAAGCGGCCTCGGAGGCCTCGGCAGCCTTGGCGGCACGCTCGGCGGCGCGCTCCTGTGCCTTCTTGCCGGGCTCGGCCTTCTTCGGGTTGTTCTTGGCTTCGCGCTTCAGCAGGCCGGCGGCGTCGAGGAAGCGGGCCACGCGGTCGGTGGGCTGGGCGCCCTTCTCGAGCCAGGCCTTCGCCTTCTCGGTGTCGAGCACCACGCGGTTGGCGGCATCCTTCGCCAGCAGCGGGTTGAAGGTGCCGATCTTCTCGATGAAGCGGCCATCGCGCGGGGCGCGGGCGTCGGCGATGACGATGCGGTAGTAGGGACGCTTCTTGGCGCCGCCGCGGGCGAGACGGATCTTGAGGGACATGGTCTTCTTCCTTTTTAAGTCAGTGTCTTGCGTTTGGTATTCGGGTTGATTGCTGTTGCCGGCGCCCGGGCAGGCAGGGGGCGTTGGCTTTACTTCTTCTTGCCGGGCCCTCCCACTCCAGGAAAGCCCTTCGGCAGGCCGGGCAGGCCGCCGGGGAATTTGGACGGCAGGCCGCCGCCGGGCAGCCCGGGGAAGTTGGGAGGCAGGCCGCCACCGGCACCGCCGGGCCCGCCCTTGCCCATCTTCTCCGCCATCTCCTGCAGCATCTCGGGCGAGGGGCCGCCGCCGCCGAAGCCCATCATGCCGGCGAGGCCGGCCAGCGGGCCGCGCTTGCCGGCGGCGCCGCCCATGGCCTTCATCACGTCGGCCATCTGGCGGTGCATCTTCAGGAGGCGGTTGATCTCTTCCACCTTGGTGCCGGAGCCGGCGGCGATGCGGCGCTTGCGCGAGGCGTCGAGCAGCTTCGGCGCGCGGCGCTCCTTGGGGGTCATCGAATTGATGATGGCCACCTGCCGCTTGAACACCTTGTCGTCGAGATTGGCGGCGGCGATCTGGTTCTTCACCTTGGCGACGCCGGGCATGAGGCCCATGAGCCCGCCGAGGCCGCCCATCTTGGACATCTGCTCCAATTGGCCGCGCAGGTCATCGAGGTCGAAGGTGCCCTTGCGCATGCGCTCGGCAGTGATCTTCGCCTTCTCGATGTCGATATTCTCGGCGGCCCGCTCCACCAGGGCGACCACGTCGCCCATGCCGAGGATGCGGCCGGCCACGCGGTGGGGATCGAAATCCTCCAGCGAGTCCATCTTCTCGCCGGTGCCGAGCAGCTTGATGGGCTTGCCCGGGACGGCGCGCATGGACAGCGCGGCGCCGCCGCGGCCATCACCATCCGCACGCGTCAGCACGATGCCGGTGAGGCCCACGCGGCCGTCGAAGGCCTTGGCGGTGTTCACCGCGTCCTGGCCGGTGAGGCTGTCGGCGACCAGCAGCACTTCGTGCGGCTTGGTCACGGCCTTCACCTCGGCCACCTCGGCCATCAGCCCCTCATCGAGGGTGACGCGGCCGGCGGTGTCGAGCATCACCACGTCGAAGCCGCCGAGCTTCGCCGCCTCGATGGCGCGCTTGGCGATCTGCACGGCGGACTGGCCGGCGACGATGGGAAGGGTCGCGACCTCCACCTGCTTGCCCAGCGTGGCCAGCTGCTCCATGGCCGCCGGGCGGCGGGTGTCGAGCGAGGCCATCAGCACCTTGCGCTTGCCGCGTTCGGTGAGGCGCTTGGCGATCTTGGCGGTGGAGGTGGTCTTGCCCGAGCCCTGCAGGCCGACCATCAGGATCGGCACCGGGGCGGGGGCGTTGAGGTCGATGGGGTCGGCGTCGGAGCCGAGCGTCGCCACGAGCTCGTCGTGGACGATCTTCACCACCATCTGGCCGGGGGTGACGGACTTGATGACCTCCACGCCCACGGCACGCTGGCGCACCCGGTCGGTGAAGGACCGCACCACGTCCAGCGCCACGTCCGCCTCGATCAGCGCGCGGCGCACCTCGCGCATGGCCTCGCCGACGTCGGCCTCGGTGAGAGCGCCGCGCCGCTTCAGCTTGTCGAGTATGCCGCCGAGGCGGTCGGAAAGGTTGTCGAACATGGGCACCCATGCGTTGAGGGTTCACACCGGACCGCTATGATCTCCCGCGCTGCGCGGAACCCGATGACGCTGCATCAAGCCAACGCAAAGCACGCCCGAGGGCGCATCGCGCTGTCGGGCGGGGGCCTCCGGGCTCTCGGTCCGGTCGGCGGGATCGGCATGGCCGTCCGTGTGAAGCTGGGGCTGTTAGCAGGTTTGGGCCCGCGAGGCAAATTTCCCGGCGGAAATGCCATCGCGCACCAGCATCCTGCGCCGGGGCCGCCGCTGCGGCAAGTTTCGCCCTGCACGCGAAGTTTGCGGAGAACGCCACTACTAGGCGTCATCGGAAGAGCGCATGTTTCCCTTAGCGCATCTCGCGCATCCGCCGACCACTGGCGGGGAGGAAACCATGCCCCAAACGCCTTCGACTGCCCCCGAAGCAAGCCAGATCGTTCCCTTTCCCGCCGATTTCCGCGTTGAGGAAATCGCGACCAACGGCACCGCCCTCCATGTCCGCACGGGCGGGCAGGGGCCGGCGGTGCTGCTCATCCATGGTTATGGCGAGACCGGCGACATGTGGGGCGCGCTCGCCCAAGCGCTGGCGCCCACCCATACCGTCATCGTGCCGGACCTGCGCGGCATGGGCCTCTCGGCCAAGCCGGAGGGTGGCTACGACAAGAAGACCCAGGGCGCCGACATGGCCGGCGTGCTCGATGCCCTCGGCATCGACAAAGTGGCGCTCGTCACCCACGACATCGGCAACATGGTGGGCTTCGCCTTCGCTGCCCAGTATCGCGACCGGGTGACGAAGTTCGTCCTCATCGATGCGCCGCTGCCGGGCGTCGGCCCGTGGGACGAAATCCTGAAGAACCCGCTGCTCTGGCATTTCCGCTTCGGCGGGCCGGACATGGAACGCCTCGTCGCCGGGCGCGAGCGCATCTATCTCGACCGCTTCTGGAATGAATTCTCCGCTGATCCGAGCCATTTCTCCGAGGCCGCGCGCGAACATTACGCGGCGCTCTATGCCCAGCCCGGCGCCATGCATGCGGGCTTTGCCCAGTTCGCGGCCTTCGATCAGGATGCGGTTGACAATGTTGAGTTCCTCAAGGCCGGCAAGCTCTCCATGCCGGTGCTTGCGCTCGGCGGCGAGCATTCGTTCGCCCTGACCATGGCCGAGGTCATGCGCTTCGCCGCCACCGACGTGACGGGCGACGTGGTGCCCGGCAGCGGCCACTGGATCATGGAGGAGAACCCCGCCGCCACCATCGCTCTGGTGACGGACTTCCTCGACGGGAAGTAAGGCTCACGCCCGGATCGCAACGCCCACCAGCGCGGCGGCGAGGAAGGCGAGCCACAATGCGGCCGCACGCCGGTAGAGGGGGCGCGGCCCGCCATCCCCGTGCTTCGCGAGCGCGCCGCCCCCCGCCCAGATCGTCGCCACGGCGAGGACGGAACCGGCGAAGAGCGCCAGATGCGGCAGAAAATCGGGCTCGGAGCCGCGCGGCAACAAAGTCAGGCCGATGATGAGGGCCTTGGGGTTCAGGAGCGTCGTGGCGAAGACCCGTCCGGGCGTGACCTCGCCCGCCGCCTGCCCCGGCGCGGGAAGCCGCCACAGCCGCGCCGCCAGATAGGCGATCCAGGCCGCCGCCGCGAGCCGCACGGCGGTGGCC
>JAEWBL010000688.1 GCA_023391175.1 Pseudomonadota bacterium | reverse complement strand
GCTCGAGACGGCCCATGCGGTCGATGCCAGCCTTGTGCTCGCGGCGCCTCGGCTGAATCGGATGGGATCGCCACGCGCCTTGGCGGGCGCTGTCGCGCTGCCGCGTCTCGATGCCGCCCGCGTCGCCCTTCTCGCGCTCAAGCCCGACGCCCGGCTCGATGCTCCGGTCGCGCCTGCGACGCCGGCTCAGGTCGCAGCGCTGGAGCTGCTGGCGCTCGCCCTGGTGCTTCCGGCGGCGGTGGTCTGCTCCGTCCCGGAGGCCATGGCCGCTGGCCTGGTGACGGTGGAGGCGGACGACATCATGGCCTTCCGGGCCGCGGAGGTTGCGCGGCTGGCCATCGTCGGCCGCGCGCCGGTGCCGCTCGAAGGCGCGCCTGAGACCGAATTTGTCGTCTTCCGCGGCGGTGACGGCCTTCGCGACCAGGTTGCGATCATCGTCGGTCGTCCGGACCTGTCGCGGCCGGTGGCCGTGCGGCTGCATTCCGCGTGCCTGACCGGCGACCTCTTCGGCTCTCTGAAGTGTGACTGCGGCGACCAGCTGCGAGACACCGTCCGCCGCATGGCCGAGGGCGATGGCGGCATCCTGCTCTATCTGGATCAGGAGGGGCGCGGGAACGGCATCTCCAACAAGATGCGCGCCTATGCCCTTCAGGCGCAGGGATACGACACGTATGACGCCGACGCTGCGCTCGGCTTCGACCTCGACCAGCGGCGGTTTGATTTCGCCGCCGCCATGCTGCGGCAGCTCGGCGTTTCCGCGGTGCGTGTGTTCACCAACAATCCGCAGAAGATCGATGCTCTGAAAGCGGCCGGGCTGGATGTGGTCGCCGACCAACGGGTTCTGGGTCGCCCGACGGCCGAAAATGTCCGCTACCTCGCCTCCAAGCGGGATCGGGCTGGCCACTACATCGATTTCGATGCCCTCGCGGCGCGCGCGCCGGACTGAAAGCGGCGCACTCCCGGTCCAAAGCGTCTTGTCGCGGGGCTTCAAAACGATTTAGAACCGCCCGGCCAAGAACCGGGAGGAAGCATATGAGCAAGGCAGGACGGAAGGTCGCCATCGTTACCGGAGCCGGCTCGGGCGTGGGCCGGGCGGTGGCCGTGGCGTTGGCCGAGGCTGGCTATGCCGTGGCCCTCGCCGGCCGCCGGCTCGATGCACTGGAGGAGACCGCGGCGACGCTCGGCGAAGCGCCCTACGTGGCCGTGGCAACCGACGTGACCGATCCGGAGTCCGTGCGGGCGCTGTTCGCGGCGACCGTGGAGAAGTTCGGCCGCGTCGATCTCCTGTTCAACAATGCCGGCACCGGTGCGCCGGCGATCCCGCTTGATGAACTCACCTTCGCTCAATGGCAGCAGGTGGTCTCCACCAATCTCACCGGCCCGTTCCTGTGTACCCAGGAGGCGTTCCGGGTGATGAAGGCGCAGGAGCCCCGTGGAGGACGCATCATCAACAACGGCTCCATCTCCGCGACGGCCCCGCGGCCGTTCTCGGCCCCCTACACCTCGACCAAGCACGCCATCACCGGGCTCACCAAGTCCACGTCGCTGGACGGCCGGGCCTATGACATCGCCTGCGGACAGATCGATATCGGCAATGCCGACACCCCCATGGCGCAGAAGATGAAGGCGGGCGTGCCGCAGGCCGACCTCTCCATCAAGGTGGAGCCGGTGATGGATGTGGCCCATGTGGCGAGCGCCGTGGTCTACATGGCCAGCCTGCCGCTGGAGGCCAACGTGCAGTTCATGACGGTGATGGCGACCAAGATGCCCTTCATCGGCCGCGGCTGACTCCCCGTTCGACCCCCTCGCCAAAGAAAAGGCCCCGGCATTGCCGGGGCCTCCCTGTTTCAGGCTTGCCCCTGCGGGGCATCGCATCAGTTGTTGCGGTTGCCGAACAGCTGCAGCAGCATCATGAACATGTTGATGAAGTCCAGATAGAGCGCGAGAGCGCCCATGATGGCCTTCTTCCCCGCGACGGCGACATCGTCGCCGACGAAGTACATTTCCTTGATGCGCTGCGTGTCGTAGGCGGTCAGGCCCGCGAAAACCAGCACGCCCACCACGGACACGATGAACTGAAGCATCGTCGAGCCGAGGAAGATGTTTACCAGCGAGGCGATGATGATGCCGAACAGGCCCATCATCAGGAAGGAGCCCATGCCGGACAGATCACGCTGCGTGGTGTAGCCGTAGAGGCTCAGCGCACCGAACGAGGCGGCGGTGATGAAGAACACCCGCACGACGCTCTCGTGGGTATACACGAGGAAGATCGTCGAGAGCGAAATGCCCACCAGCGCCGCATAGACCCAGAAGGTCAGCTGGGCAGCCGATACGCTCATGCGCTCGATGCGGAAGCTCAGGAAGAAGACCGCTGCGAGCGGGGCCAGCATCACCACCCACTTCAGCGGGCTCACGAACAGAGCGTAACCGAACTGCGTCAGCATGATGCCGCCGGCAACACGGCCCGCGGCCGACGCCGGATCGGTGGTCACCGAAAGCATGTAGATGCCGAGCGCTGCCGCGCCGGTGATGGCGAGGCCCAGCGCCATGTAGTTGTACACGCTGAGCATGTACGTCCGCAGCCCTTGGTCGATCGCGGCCTGCGAGCGTGCCACCGACGGGTTGAAACGCCCGGCGACGTTGCGATCATAATCGGACATCGTCGTTCCCCTTGAAGAAATCTCAAACGCCCAAGACCGGCCGAGGCCGAGCCTGCGCGTTCGCCGTCAATATGGTGGGTTCGCGATGAGGCGGCAAGACGAGGCTGGATGAAATTTACGCAAGGTCACTTTACGTCAGGCATACCGTTGCGGCTGCGTTAAGGTATAGTTTCAACCCGCATGGGGTCAGGGCATGCGGACGGGGGATTATCTGAAGCACCGGATCACGGCCGGGCGGGCATGTCTTGCCGCCTGGAGACTGGCGCGTGGAAAAATCCACCTCGGCAAATTCGCTTTCGAGCGGACCAGGTTCTGCCCTGCAAGCGCGCTCATTGTCCTGATCGTTCTGGCGGTCCCCGCGCCGGTACGCGGAGGCGCCTGGACGCAGGAGGAAGGGCACGGGCAGGTCATCCTGCAAAGCTCGGCAGCCTATTCCGCGACCGAATTCGGACCCTCGTACGATCTCTATGCCAGCCGACCCTATGACAAGGTGGAGGTCACCCTCGTCTTCGAGTACGGCGCGACCGACTGGCTGACGCTGGTCGCAGCGCCTCAGTTCCTCTCGGTCTCGTTCGGCGAGCCTTCGCCATCGTCCTATACGGGGCTAGGCTATCAGGATGTCGGGGCGCGCGTGCGGCTGTGGCGCGACGACACGAGCGTGGTCTCGGCGCAGGTCGTTGGCCGCTTTCCGGGTACCGGGAATTCCCAGAGCGCCGCCGCGGTGGGCTACGAGGACCCCGAGATCGACCTGCGGCTGCTCTACGGCCTGTCCTTCACCATGTTCGGAAAGCCCGCTTTC
>JAEWBL010000686.1 GCA_023391175.1 Pseudomonadota bacterium | reverse complement strand
AGACGGCGCTGGTTTCCGTCATGTGGGCCAACAACGAGACCGGCACGCTGTTTCCGGTGGCCGACCTCGCGCGGCAGGCCCATGCGGTGGGTGCGCTGTTCCACACGGACGCGGTGCAGGCGGTGGGCAAGGTCGCCATCGATCTCAAGTCCACGGAGATCGACATGCTGTCGCTCTCCGGACACAAGCTGCACGGCCCCAAGGGCATCGGCGCGCTCTATGTGCGCAAGGGCGTGAAGTTCCGCCCGCTGGTGCGTGGCGGCCATCAGGAGCGCGGGCGGCGCGGCGGCACGGAGAACGTGCCCGGCATCATCGGCCTTGGCGCTGCCGCCGAGCTTGCCCTCGCCCACATGGAGGAAGAGCGCACCCGCGTGAAGGCGCTGCGCGACCGGCTGGAGCAGGGTATCCTGCAGCAGGTCAGCCATACCCTCCTCAACGGCGACGGCGACAACCGCCTGCCCAACACCGCCAATGTGGCGTTCGAGTATCTCGACGGCGAAGCGGTGCTCCACAATCTCAACAAAGCCGGCGTCGCGGCCTCCACCGGCTCGGCCTGCACCTCCGGCTCCACCGAGCCGTCCCATGTGCTGCGCGCCATGAACCTGCCCGCCAGCGCGCTGCATGGCGCGCTCCGCCTGTCCCTCTCGCGCGAGAACACGAGCGAGGACGTGGACCGCGTGCTTGAGGTGCTGCCCGACATCGTGGCCCGCCTGCGCGCCATGTCGCCGGCCTGGGCGGCCGCCACGGGCGGCGCGTCTGCTGTCGCCGATCATGTCTGAGCGCGGCCATGCCGAGCGCCGACGCTCGGCGCCACTCCCTTTCGTGCTCCGTGCGGTGCCCCGCGCCCGGCGCGCATCACCAGCGTCCCCGTTCGGGCCTTCGGTCCTGCCGGGTCACAGCGGCGAGTAAAGCCCGATCAAGGAGCCAATAAATGAAAGTCATGATTCGCCGTTCCCCGGAAATCGGCCTGTCCATCTACGTCCCCAAGAAGGACCTGGAGGAGCCGATCGTCGAGTTCGAGCATGAGTCCCTGTGGGGTGGCTGGATCAAGATCGCCAACGGCTGGGTGCTCGACCTGCCCGAGATGGCCGAGGGCACCACCCTGCCCATCACCGTCAACGCGAAGAAGCGTGGCGAGGAGGAGTGAGCTGAGATGAACATTTCCGTCGCCAATGTCGAGACGCTGAAGCTCGCCGACGCCGAAGCCGTCCTGAAGGACGTGGCGGCGGAACTGCGTGCGGACAAGGTCGTGCCCTATCTCGGGCCCGGCCTTCTCGCCCTCGGGACACCCGCCATCCCGGTGACGCCGGAAGACCTCGCGGCCTTCTTCGGCACCAAGGTGGCGCTGCCCAAGCGCGCCAAGGGCAATTGCTGGGCCTCCGCCCAGCACATCGAGAGCATGAAGCACCGCAACACCGTTTCCGCCCTCATGGCCGAGGCGTTCGGGCCGGAAGTGGCGCCGCTGCCGTTCCACACCTTCCTCGCGGGCCTGCCCCTCGCGCTGATCGTGGACACCTGGTACGACGGCTCGATGCGAGCGGCCCTCGCCGGCCGCTCCGACTGGGGCGAGGCGCAGGGCATCACCCGCGCCGGCATCGGCGAGGACCGCTGGTATCGCTTCTATAACCCCGCCGGCGCCGAGAGCGACCGCGCCACTGCCGAGGGCTGGAAGACCGTGCTCTACAAGCCGCACGGCAGCGCCAAGCCCGCGAAGAACTGGCTGATCTCCGACGCGGACTATGTCGAGGTCCTCACCGAGATCGATATCCAGACCCCCATCCCGGACGTGGTGAAGAACCGCCGCACCGAGCGCAGCTTCCTGTTTCTCGGCTGTCGCTTCCACCACCAGATGCTGCGCACCTATGCGCGGCAGATCGCCAAGCGCTCGCGCGCGCCGCACTTCGCCATCGTGGACGAGGCGACGCTCACCAAGAACGAGCTGCGCTTCCTGCTCGGCCACGCCATCACGCCCATCGCCATGCCGCTGCCGAAGGCGCTCGACGTCATCATGTCGGCCTGACGCGGACTGCGCCTGCGGGCGAGAGATCGAAGGGGAGCATGTCCGACGCCGGGCATGCTCCCCTTGCTTTTGCGGGATCGGCTATCCGCGCGGCCTGCGGCGCAAGGCCCTTCCGGCCTCGCATTGATCACGATCAAAAGCGTGGCGGACCATGCCGCAATTCGACTGCGGAGCATGTAACTTTTCCAACATGTCCGTCGTGTCGCGCCTCGATGTTGACAAGCCGACAGCGTGTTTTTCAGTCTGTAATTCATTGAAATATCGACGCGATTTCTCCGCCGCCGCGCTGGCACGGCTGTTGCTCCTCACAGGGCCAAGGATTTATCGGGATCCTGCTGCAAGCGAGGAGCAGATAGATGCACGCGTCGACACAGCAAGAAAACGCGGTTGGCATGAACGCCGTCGGAATGGACGAGAAGCTGGCCGAGGTCATGCAGGCCAAGGCCGAGCACCAGGGCTGCGGCACCTCGGGTGGTTCGGGCAAGGCGAGCTGCGGCTCGTCGGCTGGTCAGGGCGACCTGCCCCCCGAGATCTGGGAGAAGGTGAAGAACCATCCCTGCTACAGTGAAGAAGCCCACCACCACTATGCGCGTATGCATGTTGCCGTTGCCCCGGCGTGCAACATCCAGTGCAACTACTGCAATCGCAAGTATGACTGCGCCAACGAGAGCCGCCCCGGCGTGGTCTCGGAGAAGCTGACGCCCGAGCAGGCCGCGAAGAAGGTGCTGGCGGTGGCCTCCACCATTCCGCAGATGACCGTGCTCGGCATCGCCGGCCCTGGCGACCCGCTCGCCAATCCGGAAAAGACCTTCAAGACCTTCGAGCTGATCGCCCGCACCGCGCCGGACATCAAGCTCTGCCTGTCCACCAACGGCCTCGCCCTGCCGGACCACGTAGACACCATCGCCGGCTTCAACGTGGACCACGTGACCATCACCATCAACATGGTGGACCCCGAGGTCGGCGCGAAGATCTATCCCTGGGTGTTCTGGAAGCACAAGCGCTACACCGGCTATGAGGCGGCCAAGCTCCTCACCGACCGGCAGATGCTCGGCCTCGAGATGCTCACCGAGCGCGGCATCCTGTGCAAGGTGAACTCGGTGATGATCCCCGGCATCAACGACAAGCACCTTGTCGAGGTGAACCGCGCCGTGAAGTCGCGCGGCGCGTTCCTGCACAACATCATGCCGCTCATCTCCTCCCCCGAGCACGGCACCGTGTTCGGCCTCAACGGCCAGCGCGGCCCGACCGCCCAGGAGCTCAAGGCGCTCCAGGACGAGTGCGAGGGCGAGATGAACATGATGCGCCACTGCCGCCAGTGCCGCGCCGACGCCGTGGGCCTCCTCGGTGAGGACCGCTCCGCCGAGTTCACCACCGACAAGATCATGGCCATGGAGGTCAATTACGACCTCGACAGCCGCAAGGCCTACCAGGCCCTCGTCGAGGAAGAGCGCGTCGCCAAGGTGGCGGCGAAGCAGGAGGAGCTGGAGGCTCTCGCCGGCGAGCAGAGCGACATCAAGCTGCTCACCGCCGTCGCCACCAAGGGCTCGGGCCTGATCAACGAGCACTTCGGCCACGCCAAGGAGTTCCAGGTGTGGGAACTCTCCACGGCGGGCGCCAAGTTCGTCGGCCATCGCCGCGTCGACCTGTACTGCCAGGGCGGCTATGGCGAGGAGGACAGCCTGGAGACCATCATCCGCGCCATCAACGACTGCCATGCGGTGTTCGTGGCGAAGATCGGCGGCTGCCCGAAGGCGGACCTCATCAAGGCCGGCATCGAGCCCGTCGACACCTTCGCGCACGAGTTCATCGAGAAGTCGGCGATCACCTGGTTCAAGGAATATCTGAACAAGGTGAAGACCGGCGAGGTCGTCCACACCGTCCGCGGCGACGCCGAGATCCGGCAGGGCGCGCTCATCAACGCGGCCTGACCTGCGAAGTAAAGGAGCATCGCCATGACCCTCAAAATCGTCGCGTCGCAGTGCACGAGCTGCTCGGCCTGTGAACCGGAATGTCCCAACGTGGCCATTTCGGAGAAGAACGGGACGTTCGTGATCGATCCGAAGAAGTGCACCGAGTGCATCGGCCACTTCGACGTGCCGCAGTGCGCGGCGGTCTGCCCGGTGGACGATACGTGCGTGATCGACAACGCGTATCCCCGCTATCAGCCCACCGCCTGAGGAGCTGCGCGATGAACTTCACCATGACCCGCTCCGCCGCCCGCTTCATGCGCATGATGATCATGGCGGACGGCGGACCCACCGCCGGCTTCCGCATGCATGTGACGCCCGGCGGGTGCTCCGGTCTCAATGCCGACATCTCCGTGCTGCCCGAACCGCAGCCCGGCGATGTGGTGGTGGAAAAGGACGGGGTGAAGCTGTTCCTGCCGGCGGAAAGTCGCCTGCTGCTAGATGGCGTGACCATCGACTTCACCGACACGGCCGCCAAGACCGGGCTCGTCTTCAACGATCCCAAGGCGACCACCTGCTCCTCCCACGCCCATTGAGGCGGGGAAGGGCAGCGTCATCCGACGATCATCCGGGGCGGCCTTGCTGCCCCGGATCTTCCGGGCCGGATTTCCACCGGCATCAGGACGGAACGAAGACAGGGGATGGAGGGGATGGAGGGTTCCGCGCAGGTCTTTGGCGAGCCCGACGTCCTCACTCCAGAAGCGCTCCTTGCGAGCGCAGTAATGGGCGGAGGGTTGCCGGAAGACGCACAGTTTCACCTGTGGGAAGCCGGTCTTTCCTACCAGCAGGATGAGGTGGCGGAAGCGCACCTGCGCAAGGCCGAGGCCATCGCGCCCGGGCATGCGGCGGTGCTCATCGGCCTCTACCGCTTCTACTTCTACAAAGGCCGCCTCAAGGAGTGTCTGGGGGTGGCGCGGGAATGCCTCGCCAAGGCACAGCGGGAGACCAATCTCCCTGCTGACTGGCGAGAGGTGCGGGCGGAAGATGCGGAATTCTCCCGCTACGACCGACTGATGCCGCGCTTCTTCCTGTTCACGCTGAAGGGCTACGCCTACCTCAACATGCGCCTCGACAATCTCGACGAGGGGCGCGCCGCGGTGATGAAGCTGCTCGAGCTCGATCCGTCCGACAAGATCGGCGCGAAGCTCTTGCTCGACGTGCTGAACAGAGCGGGGCAGGACGATGAAGACTGA
>JAEWBL010000684.1 GCA_023391175.1 Pseudomonadota bacterium | reverse complement strand
GCTCTATGTGCTCGTCACCTGCACCCGCGCGGGCATGCTGCTGCGGGCCGGGGCCACCAACGCGCCCATGGTCTCGGCGCTGGGGGTGGACATCAATGCCCTGTTCGCCCGCATCTTCGCCTTCGGCGCCATGCTGGCGGCCTTCGCCGGGGCCATGGCGGGGCCGATCCTGTCCGTTGAACCGGGCATGGGGGACAATCTCCTCATCCTCGCCTTCGTGGTGATCGTCATCGGCGGCATCGGCTCCATGCGCGGGGCGTTCGTGGCGGCGCTGCTGGTGGGGCTCATCGACACGCTCGGCCGCTCCTTCCTCACCGACATTTTCAAGCTTGTCCTGTCCGCCTCCGCCGCCAGCGCGGCCGGGCCGGCGCTCGCCTCCATGAGCGTCTATGTGCTGATGGCGGCCATCCTCTTCTTCCGCCCGCGCGGCCTGTTCCCGGCGCCGGCATGACGCGCGCCCTCCTCGCCCTCGCCGTGTTCGCGGCCCTCGCCGCCGTGCCGGCCTTCGCCAACACCGCGATGCTGACGCTGGTGGCGCGCGCCATGATCTTCGCGCTCGCCGCCGTGAGCCTCGGCTTCATCCTCGGGCAGGGCGGGCTCGTCTCCTTCGGCCATGCGGCGACCATGGGCATCGGCGCCTATGCGGTCGGCATATTGATGGAGGAGGGCGTGCGCGATGCCCTCGTCGCCTTCCCCATGGCCATGGCGGCGGCGGGCCTGTTCGCGCTCGTCACCGGGGCGATCTCGCTGAGGACACGCGGCGTCTATTTCATCATGATCACGCTGGCCTTCGGGCAGATGGCTTTCTTCGTCACCCAGAGCCTCTCGGCCTATGGCGGCGACGATGGCCTGACGCTGGCCGCCCGCTCCACCGTGGCGGGGGCGCGCTGGCTGAAGGACCCGAAGACCTTCCATTACGTGGTGCTGGGCCTCCTCGCGCTCACCGTGCTCGTTTCGACTGTGCTGGCGCGCTCCCCCTTCGGGCGGGTGCTGGCGGCAGGACGGGACAATGAGCGGCGGCTGCGCGCGCTGGGGGTGGACCCCTATGCCTATCGGCTCGTCGCCTATGTCATCGCCGGCGCTTTCGCCGGGCTCGCGGGGGCGCTCTATGCCAATCTCACCGAGTTCGTGAGCCCCGCCTATCTCTCCTGGCACCGCTCGGCGGAATTCATCGTCATGGTGGTGGCGGGCGGTCCCATGAGCGCCCTCGGCCCGGTGCTCGGCGCACTGGGCGTGGTGCTGCTGGAGGATGGGCTCGCGCACCTGACCGAACATTGGCGCATCATCTTCGGTCCGCTGCTGGTGCTGCTCGTGCTGGCGCGCGGCGGCATCGCCACCCTGCTCGGGGGGCGGCGCGATGGCTGAGCCGCTACTCTACATCGCCGGCCTCGCCAAGGCCTATGGCGCGCTCCATGTGACGGCCGGGGTGGACCTCGCGGTTCTGCCCGGCGAGATCCATGCCCTCATCGGCCCCAACGGCGCGGGCAAGACCACCCTCGTCGGCCAGATCGCCGGCGAGGTGATGCCCGATGCCGGCACCATCCACTTCGACGGGGCGGACATCACCCGCCTGCCCGTTCATAAAAGGGCACGGCTCGGCCTTGCTCGGGCGTTCCAGATCACCTCCATCTTCCCCCGCTTCACCGCGCTGGAGCACGCGGCCCTCGCCGTGATGGCGGCGCGCGGGCGCACCTTCCGCCTCATCCGCCCCGCCGCCTCCGATCGCGCGGCGCGGGAAGAGGCGCAGGGCCTGCTCGATGAGGTGGGCCTCGCCGCCCGCGCCGGGGTGGCCGCGTCCGCCCTCAGCCATGGGGAGAAGCGGGCGCTGGAGCTGGCCATGGCCCTCGCCGCCCGCCCGCGCCTGATGCTGCTGGACGAGCCCATGGCCGGCACGGGGCCAGCCGAATCCGCCGCCATGGTGGCGCTGCTCACCCGCCTCAAGGGCCGATGCGCCATCCTGCTGGTGGAGCACGACATGGATGCGGTGTTCCGCCTCGCTGACCGCATCAGCGTGCTCGTCGCCGGGCGCATCATCGCCTGCGGCACGCCGGATGCGGTGCGGGCCGATGCGGCCGTGAAGGCCGCCTATCTCGGGGACGGCGCATGAGCGCGCCGCTGCTTACCATCACCGGCCTCACCGCCGGCTATGGCGGCACGCCGGCCCTGTTCGGCGTGGACCTCGCCGTGCCGCTGGGCGGCGCGCTGGCGCTGGTGGGGCGCAACGGCATGGGCAAGACCACCACCATCCGCGCCCTTATGGGCCTGCTTCCGCCCACCGGCGGCACGCTCACCTTCGACGGGGTGGCCTTGCGCGGGCTGAAGCCGCACAGGATCGCCCGCCTCGGCCTCGGCCTCGTGCCCGAGGGGCGGCAGATCTTCCCCACGCTAACCGTGGAGGAAAACCTCGTCGCCACCGCCGCCCCAGGCCGCTCCGGCCTGCCGCTTTGGACGCTGGAGCGCGTCTACGCCCTCTTCCCGCGCCTCGCCGAGCGGCGGCGCAACTATGGCAACCGCCTCTCCGGCGGCGAGCAGCAGATGCTCGCCATCGGCCGCGCGCTGATGACCAATCCGCGCCTGCTCATCCTCGATGAAGCCACCGAAGGCCTCGCCCCGCTCATCCGGGCGGAGATCTGGGCGGTGCTCTCCGTGCTGAAGGGCGAGGGCCTGTCGCTCATCGTCATCGACAAGCACGTCCCGGCGCTGGCGCAGGTGTGCGACCGGGTGGCGGTGATGGAGAAGGGGCGCGTGGTGCATTCCGGCCCGGCCGCGGACTTCGCGGGCGACGCGGCGCTGGTGGGCCGCTATCTCGGCGTCTGAGGGACGCCTGTTCCCCGGCGCCTGCGGCCTGTAGGGTCGCGGGGCCTGCGGCAAATGGGGGACGTGGCGGATGGGGGCATTCGGGCTGATGTGGCGGGGCGCGAAGCGCACGGCGAAGATTGTCGCGCTGCTCGTCTTCGCCGTGGTCGCCACGATCTTCGTGGTTCGGGCGGTGGATTCCCAGCGCGGCCCGCCGCTCGATGCCTGGCACACCTACCATCCGCCGGAGATGAGCCGCAGCGCCATGGCCACCGCAAACCTCGCCGCCTACATGGCCGCCGAGGACAAGGCCTTCGCCGGCGTGAAGGCCAACGTGACCGACAAGGTGGACCCGGAGGACCGCGTCCGCTTCAACCGCTATTTCGCCGCGAGCCCCATCTACCCGCCCCGCTTCGCGCAGGACTTCAACCGATCCTACGTGCTCCAGCCCAAGGGAGAGCCGGCGGGGGCGGCGGTGTTCCTGCACGGGCTCACGGATTCGCCCTACAGCCACCGCCATCTGGCGCAGCTTTACGCGGACCATGGTTTCATCGCCATCGTGCTGCGCCTGCCCGGCCACGGCACGGTGCCGGGATCGCTGACTGAGATCGACCATGAGGACTGGATTGCCGCCACGCGCCTCGCCATGCGGGAGGCCCGCGCGCGCGTTGGGGCGGGCAAGCCGGTGCATATCGTCGGCTATTCCAACGGCGGCGCGCTGGCGCTGATGCACGCGCTCGACGCGCTGGACGACCCCGCCCTCGTGCGGCCGGACCGCATCGTGCTGATGTCGCCCATGGTCGGGGTGACCGAATTTGCCCGCTTCGCCGGCCTCGCCGGCCTGCCGGCCATCTTCCCGGCCTTCGCCAAGGCTGCGTGGCTGAACATCGTGCCCGAGTTCAACCCCTTCAAGTACAATTCATTCCCGGTCCATGCCGCGCGCCAGTCCTTCCTGCTCACGCAGGCGCTGCAGGCGAACATCGAGCGTCACGCCCGCGCCGGCCGCCTCACGGGCCTCGCGCCGGTGCTCACCTTCCAGTCGGTGCTGGACCACACGGTGAGCGCGCGGGCGGTGATCGAGCAGTTGCACGCGCGGCTGGACGACAATGGCAGCGAGCTGGTGCTCATCGACATCAACCGCTCGGGCCAGTTCGAGGACCTGCTGACGCGCCAGTCCGACACCGCCATTACCTCTTTGCTGCCGCCGGCCCCCCGCCGCTTCCGCACCGCCGTCATCGGCAATTCGGCGCCCGGCTCGGCGGCGACCGTGGTGCGCGAGACCGCGGCCGGGGCCACCGAGGAAACGGTGCGGCCGCTCACCGCCATCTATCCGGACGATGTCTATTCCCTCTCCCACGTGGCGGTGCCCTTCCCGCTGACGGACGGGCTCTACGGGCTCGCGCCCGACCCGGCCGAGAAGTTCGGCATCCGCCTCGGCGACATCGCGGCGCGCGGGGAATATGGGGCGCTGGTGGTGGGCGTGGACATGCTGGTGCGCATGTCCTCCAATCCCTTCTTTCCGTATGTGGAGGAACGCGTCGCCGCGGGCCTGCCGCCGGCAAGTGGGAATTAGGGGACAGATCGGCCCTTGCGCCGCCCCGTCCGCGAACACCGTCATGCCCCGGCTTGTCCGGGGCATCCACTTCACCGCCGTGGCGGTGCCCGGAATCCCAAAGAGCCGCCGGGCGGAGGGGTGGATCCCCCGGACGCGCCGGGGGATGACAGAGAACAGCGGCTGCGCGTCACGCCCGAAGGCATGCGTTCACGACGCGGCCTTCTCCCCCTCCTCCGTCGCCACCCGGCCGGAGAACAGCTCCGCCACGAAACGCGTGTCCGGGTGGTGAGCGCACAGGGTGAGCGCGGCGATCAGGATCGGCACGCCGATGAAGGCGCCCGCGATGCCCCACAGAAAGGCGAAGAAGAACACCGCCAGCAGCACCAGCACCGGCGACACCGCCAGCGCCTTGCCGGCGAGGCGCGGCTCCAGATAGCTGCCCGACAGGAACTGGATGATGTTGAGGCTCACGAACACGAACACCGCCATCTCCCAGCTCTCGAACTGGGCGAGGGCGAAGAGCGTGGGCAGCAGCGTCGCCACGAACGGGCCGATGAAGGGGATGTAGTTCAGCGCGAAGGCGATGGCACCCCAGGCGAGGGCCAGCTCCAGCCCGGCGGTGAGGGTAAAGGCCCACACCACCGCGCCGGTGGCGATGCTCATGAGCGTACGCACCGCCATGTAGGTCTGCATCTTGCGGGCAATGTCGGCGAGCGCCGGAGCGAGGAAGGGCGCGCGGCCGGAGCGGGAGAGCCGCAGAACCTGGCTCTTCATCGCCTCCACTTCCAGCAGGCCCAGCAGCACGTAGATGAAGGTGAAGACGAGGAAGCTCGCCATGCCCTGCAGGCGGCCGGAGAGGTCCTGGAAGACGCGCAGCAGCCAGCGCACGTCGAAATGCTCGGCCCACAGGCCGGCGAGCACGAAGCCATGGCCCTCCAGCCAGACCGCCGCCTCGCCATAGAGGCGCTGGAAGCGGGAGGCGTTCTGGAACACCCAGGTCGCCACATGGCTGAAGCCCCACACCACCACCGAGGACACCGCCCCCACCACCGCCAGCGTGATGAGGAGCGTGCCGAGCACGGCCACCATCTTCGGCAGCTTCGCCTCCAGCCGCGCCAGCAGCGGATGCACCACGGCGATGACGAACAGGGCGAACACCACGGGCGCCAGCAGCGCGTCCGTCACGTAGAGCGCCGCGAACACGACCACCGCCGCCGCCAGCCCCACCAATCCCCGCATCATTCCGCCTCCGGTTTCCCTGTGGCGATTACCTGAGGCAGTGCCGATTGGCGAGGCTTACGCGAACAAGATGCGCCGCATGGCCCTGAGCCCGAGGCCGGCGGCGCCCGGCCCGTTCACCAGCGCGAACACCCCGTAGGGCGAAGGCGCGCCCGTGCCCTGCCAGGCGAGGAAGCCCATCCAGGCCGTGAAGCCCGCCACCGCGCCATCCTTGGTGACGAGGGCGAGCGGGCTGGAGGCGTCGGCCACATCGTGCAGGATCCAGCCATACGCGGTGCGCGGCGCCTTCCCGCCGCCGCAGCGGGGAGAGGCGAAGATGTTGCCCTGCTGATAGGCGAGCGCCGCATTCTCCATGCCGCCGTCGCCGTGGCCCATGCTGCTCCTCAGGAAGGCCAGCATGTCGGCGCCGGTGGAGACGATGCCGCCCGCGCCGACGCCGGTGAGGCGGGTGGGCGCATAGTCGGCGCGCGGCGGCAAGGGCTGCCAGTTTTTGCGATAGCCGATGGGCAGGCGCGGCTTCATCTGCGGCCGGAAGATGCCGGTGGCGGACATGCCCATGCCGGCGCCGAAGGCCTTCAGCGCGCGGTCGTAGCGCTCGGCCGCATCAACCATGCTGCCCTTCGCCGCGCCGGAGCCGGCCAGCGCCAGCAGCGACCAGCTGAGGTTGGAATAGGAATAGCAGGTGCCCGGCGGGAACGGCGGTTGGAGCGTCGCGAGATAGGGGAACAGGGTCTGGAAGCTCGCCATCACGCCGGGCGGATGCACCCCGCCCTGATTGTCCTGCGCCATGCCGGACTGGTAGCGCGCGAGATCCGCGAGGGGGATGCGCGCGAGCCCCGGCGACAGAGTGCGCGGCGCCAGCCAGTCGCCAAGATTGCCCTTGAAGGGGCCATGCGCCTGATAATGCAGGCAGGCGGTGAACACTTTGGAGATGGAGCCGATGGCGAAGGGCGTTCCGCCATCGAGCATCAGGGGTCGCCCGCCGGGATGGGTGAGGTCCGGCGCCTGGGCGAGGAAGAGCTGCCCGTTGCCGCGCGGGTTCACCACCCCCAGCACCACCGCGAGCCGTGCCCCATGCGCGCGGGCGTTCGCCACCTCCGCGTCCGCCATCTGCTGCAATGCCTCGAACGGCAGGCGCGGATAGCCCGCGGCGAAGGCCGGGCGGGCGAGCAGCCCCGCCGCAAGGGCCCCCTTCAGAAATACGCGCCGGTCGATCATCGCCCGCCTCCCTGCCCCTCAGAATGGCGCGGGGCGCAGTGGATGGCGAGCCCGCCCATGTATGCAATGCACGCCCAATCCGCCGCTTCTGCACAATATTTGGCCCATTGCTGCCCAGCCGAGGCGCAGGCGTTTCGCGAGCGGGTCCGTCAAGCCGTTGAAAATACACGAGCCGCCTCTTGGCACGCCGGTTGCTTTTATTCATGTCGAGTTGGTGGCTAGGGTTCCGGCATCGAAGCGATGCGCTGGTCCGAGAGCTGCCACCGCGACGGGAGACATCCGGCGCGGGTGCACGGCGGGATAAAAGCCCGGGAGACCTCAGTGGCCAAGGAATTGGCGGCACTGGTCTCGCCAATTCCCAATCGTCGAAGCGAAGGGGAATTTGAATGCGCACTCCGGTTTCGTCCAAACTTCAC
>JAEWBL010000683.1 GCA_023391175.1 Pseudomonadota bacterium | reverse complement strand
GATCAGGTCGGGCCGGAAGGCGGCGAGCGCTCTATCGATCTCGCCTGCGGCCGCAGGCACGACATTGCGGTCCGACGCGGCCGCACCGAAGGGCACGCTGGTCAATCCCGCAAAGGTAACGGCCGGCGACAACCCGGCGGGGCGGGCACCATCGGCGGCAGCGGGTGCCAGCAGCAGCACCTCGTCGCCACGCGCCACCAGCCGGCGTACGCGGGCATCGACGCTCACGGTGACGCCATCGAGGACCGGCAGGACACCGGAGGCGAGGAGGGCGATCCTCATACCGGCATCGTCAAACGGGAACCGGGATTGCACCGGCCGGCACGGCGCCAAAGGAACGGTAGAAGGCGAGAAGATCGAGCGCCATGTCGCGCTCGGTCCGGTCGTAGGTGGTTGTCCGGCTGAGGGTCGCGGCAAGGTCGGGAACATCCACGAAACGCTGCAGCACCGTGGCCAACGCTTCCGCATCGCCTCGAGGAAAGGAGAATCCGTTGACTCCCTCCTCGATGAACTCGGTCATGCCCGGCACATCGGAAACGACCACGGGTGTGTGCGTGGCGAGGGCCTTCAGCAGCGTCAGGGGCGCGTTCTCAAACCAGGTGGAAGGCATGACCAGCACGTCCACCTCGGCGAGCAGCCCAGACATCTCGCCTTCTGCGAAGGTGCCGCGAAAACGCGCCGGCAAGGGCGGGACCGTCTGCGTCGCCACCGCGCGCAGATCCCGCGAATAGGCCGGCGACAGGCTCTCCGATCCCCAGATATCGACGGTAAAGGCATCGCGCGGCAACGCGCGCAACGCCTGGAGCAGCAGGTGCGGGCCTTTGTGATAGGCCAGCTGGCCGATGAAGCCGAAGCGCACCGGCCGTGCGGACGCGGCGGGCTTGGGCGCGCGATCAATCTCGACGCCGAAGGGCGAGCGGAAGAGGGGCGGCCCGGCCCCATGTGCATCGAACAGTTCGGCGAGGAAGGCGCTGGGCGCGAAGGCCGCCCGGCAGTGGGCCAGAGCAACGCGCAGAACACGGGCCCGGTCGCGGACCGCCCGCGCGTCGCGCCCGAGGTCCAACGGCAGCACGGGCGCAAGGGTGGCGGCTGTCGCCGCGGCAACAGAGCGGACGGACGGCTGCGCCAGAACCCGCCAGAACGCGTTCGGCCGCTCCCCCGCCCGCGCAAGCAGCCCGCAGGACAGGCAGTTGCTGCGGTTGGCGTTCGGCCCGTTACAGAGCCCGCCGTCGGGCAGCTCCAGCCGCGTGGTGAGGCACAGATTGAAGAAATCGGTCAGCGTCGCGAAGGTCGGGATTCCTAGCCGCGCCGTCACGTGCGGCAGGGCGGCGGTGAAATTGGCGAGATGGCAGATATGCACCACGTCCGGCGCGAGCGTGCGCAGGATGCGTTCGAGGAGCGGAGCAAGGCCGGGATGATCGTAGTCCTCGCGGGCCGTGCGGGACGGGGTTCGGTTGCGGTCAATCCGCACCACCGGGATGCCCTCGATCTCGTAGCGCTCGATCTCCTCCGCCTGGTCTGGCTCGCCGACCGCCCGGGCGGTCACGACAGTGGGCGCGTGCCCCAAGGCCTTGAACTGCCTCGCAAGGGCAAGCGTGTAGGCCTCGGTGCCATAGACGTGGTCCGGATAAAAGGCGTGGACGAACAGGGCGACACGCAGCGGCCGCATGGAGAATCTCGGAACGTCCTTCGGCACGCCACGCATCGAATCCCAATCCTCGTGACTTGCGATGCCAGCTCATGGATTACCCTGCGTTGTGAGTGGCGCGCAACCGACGCCGGCAATATGGCTGCATTGACGATACGGTAAATGCCGCAACCAAAAGTAGTACCAGAACCCGTTTTGTTGCATTGCGAACCGGCCAGGTCGGCCCAAATGCAAGTCTGGCAACGGGTGGCCCGGGCTACATCCGCAGGCACATTCTGCGCACTCCTGGTGGAGATTCGATCGCGAAGTGTTCGATATGGCGCGCCATGTTTCGAGCGTCCCGTTCCCATCGGCATGCGGCGTGCGCGCCGATGGGGCGCTCGCCCTGTTGCGGATTCCAGCAACCAAGCCGCGCCCGGATGGGAAGCGGCCCGCTCCCGCAGGGGGCTTCAGCCCGCCTGAGCCCATGCGCCCTTTCTAGCCGCCGGCGAAAGCCTCGCATAAGCTGGTCACGGGCGCCGTCGCAGGATGGCAGCAGGGATCGGCGGTGGCATGTTCGATGCGGTGATTATCGGCGGCGGTCCGGCCGGGGCGTCCTGTGCGCTCTGGCTGAAGATGCTCGGCTTCCGCCCCTGCAGCGTCGAGCGCCGGCCGGTGCTCGGCGGGCTCGGCAACGACAATCCCTACCCCAATCAGTGGATCGCGCCCATCCGCGACAAGACCGGCATCGAGATTGCCGCGGAGGTGGACCGCCACATGCGCGACCACGACATTGTCTGTCGCACCGGCGAGGCGGTGACGGAGCTGGAGGTGGTGCCCGGCGGCTTCCGCATCACCACCGCCACGGGGGAGGTGGTGATGGGACGGGCCTGCGTCCTCGCCACCGGCGTGCGGCCGGTGAAAGGCGGCTTCACCGCATCCGAGAACGTCATCATCGGCCCCGGCCAGACCCTGTTCAACGCCGATTTCGAGGGCCGCTCGGTCGCCATCCTCGGGGGCGGGGACAATGCGTTCGAGAACTACATCTTCGTGCGCAAGCGCGGTGCCGCCCGCGTCACCCTGTTCGCCCGTACCATCCGCGCGCGGCGCGAGTTCCTGGAGAAGGTGCCGCCCGCGGACGTCCGCATCGGCCCCTATCCGGTGCAGCCCGACGTGCCGGCCGTGGCGGGCGAGCAGTTCGATCGCTTCCTCGTGCTGTATGGCTGGGAGCCCTATCTGCCCTACGCCCGGCATCTGGGACTTGCACGCGATGCTCGCGGATTCGTTGAGACCAGCCTCGATTGCGAGACCTCAATCCCCAATCTCTACGCCATCGGCGAGATCGCGCAGCGCATGCACCCCTGCTGCGTGACATCCATGGCGGACGGGGTGGTCGCGGCCAAGGCCATCCAGCGCACGCTGGAGCAGGACGCCATCGCCCGCTTCGCCGAGCGCGTTCGCCGCGCCGCCGCCGATGCGATGTCGACTTCCGTCCGCCCGCCGCGCATCACTTAGGGACGTGACCTTTTTACAATGAGGCCGCCTCGCCCCTTCCAGCCAGGGAGAGCCGATCGCGCCCACCGGGGAACGCCAGGGTGGTCGCCCCCGGCGGGGCGAGGGCGGCGGCCACCTCGGGCCGTCGCAGCAATGCGGCGGAGGCCTCATAGGCCGCCCCGACCGACGCGAGCATGGGCGTCTGTTCAACGTTCGCGACGATGCGGGCGGGGCGCGGGGAGAAGACCACGATCCGGTCGGCCAGACGCACCGCTTCGGTCACGTCGTGGGTGACGAACAGCACTGCCGCGCCCGCCCCTTCCACCTCGGCCCGCAGCAGCGCCTGGAGATCGTGGCGCAGGCCGACGTCCAGGGCGGAAAACGGCTCGTCCATCAGCACGAGATCCGGTGAAAGGGCGAAGGCCCGGGCGATGGCGACCCGCTGCAGCATCCCGCCCGAGAGCTGGGCGGGGCGCTTGTCCAGGTCCAGCGTCGAGAAGCCGAGGCGCATCAGGATGGCCTCCGCGACGACGCGGCGCTCTGCCTTGCCCACGCCCGCCGCCTTGAGACCGAAGGCGGCGTTGTCGCGCGCATTGGCCCATGGCAACAGGCGCGGGTCCTGGAAGACCATGGCCACGCGGCGAAATGCGTTCTCCACCCGTCCGGCGGTGGCCGGCGCGACCCCGGCGGCGATGCGCAGCAGGCTGGTCTTGCCGCAGCCGGAGGGGCCGAGCAGCACCACCAGCTCGCCCGCGGCGACATGAAGATCGATGCCGGCGATGATGTCGGCCTCGCCAAACCGGAGCCGCAGACCGCTCAGAGAGAGCATGCTCATGCCTCGGCAGAGACGGGTGGCGTCGCCGCGCGCCCTATCCTGCGCCGCCGAAGGGGCGCAAGGAGCAGCGCATCGGCAAGGATCAGCACCGCCACGGCGAGGACGATCCACGCCATGGTTTCCGGTAGATCGAAATGGGCGCGTGCGGTGGCGATGCCGCCGCCCACCCCATCCGCGCCGCTCAGCACTTCCGCCATGACCGCCACCTTGAAGGAGAAGGCGAGCGCGGTGGCAACGGCCGGAATGAGGAAATCCGCCAGCGCCGGCAGGACGAGATCGGTCAGCCGCATCAGCGCGGGCGCCCGGTAAAGCTGCGCCATCTCGGCGAGCGCCCGGTCGCGGCTCCGCACCCCCTGCAACGTGGCGATGAAGAGGATGGGCGCGGCGGTAATCGCCACCGTGAAGGTTGCCGCAGCGCCGCCCGGCCCGAACCAGAGCAGCGCCAGCACCACCCAGGCGATGGGAGGCGTGCCGAGAAGCGCGGTGAAGACGGGATAGGACATGGCCCCAACCGGCAGCGCGAGCCCGCCGGCGACGCCCAGAAGGAAGCCGGCCGCGCCTCCCGCGGCGCAGCCGGCCAGGGCGTGAACCAGCGTCGCCAGCAGCGCCGGGCCAGCCTTTCCGGTAGCGATGAGCCGGGCAAGGGCCTCGCCCGTTTCGGCAAGGCTCGGCAGCACGAACGGCCCGAAGGCCACGACCCCCCACTGCCAGGCCCCGGCCAGAGCCAAGAGCCCCGCCGCACCCCAAGCCAGGCTCTGGAGCGAAGCGGAGAGCGCGGGCGGATTGAGACCCATGGAAGCCGTCAGAAGTCGAGATAGAAGCTGTCGGGGGGCAGCTTCCCGGCCAGCGCATCCGGCTGGAAGGACAGCAGCGTCTCGTAGAAAGCGACAAGGCCGGGCTTCAGCTTCGCTGCGGGCTCGGCCACCACGTTGAAATGGGAGAGCGCGCTGGTGAGAATGGGCGCCTTCATGTCCATCTTCTCCTCGCCCAGTTGGCCGGCCGCAGCGGGATCGGCCAGCACCCAGTCGCGCGCGCCCGGCAGGCCAGCGGCCATGGCCTTCAGAAGTTCCGGGCTCTCCTCGATCAGCCGCTCATGCACGGCGATGCCGGCCATGGGCAGGCCGAGGCCGCCATGCTGCTTTTTCCAGTCGTCCTGAAGGCTGATGGCGCGGTTGAGCGTGCGGCCCTCCTTCTTCGCCATCATGATAGCGGCGGTGGCCGGCGGCTCGGAGAGGATGGCCGTGGTGGCGCGCCCAGCGGCGAGCATCTGCGCCGCCTCCATGGGGGTGCGCACATAAGTGATCGTCATGTCCTTGTCCGGGTCCATGCCATAGCCCTTGGCGATGGAGCGGAAGACGAGATCGGGCATGTCATTCTTGAAGAATCCGACCAGTTCCTTGCCGGCGAGGTCCTTGAACGAGGTGATGCCCGCGTCGGACGAGATGACGAAAAGATGGCCCATGGAGAGGATGGCGAACAGCTTCAGCGGCAGGCCGCGATTGGCGAGGTTCGCCGGAACATGGGTCGGGGTCGTGAACAGGCTGGTGCGGCCCGAGACGATGGCGGCGCGCAGTTCGTCCGTGTCGCGCCACAGGCGGAAGGTGGCGTCGGGCGCGCTCGCGCTGAGGGCGCCGGACTGGAGCAGGCGCAACAGGACGATGGTCGAGCCGTTCGGCGCGCCGAGAATCTCCAGCCCCTTCGCCGGAGCGGCCAGCGCCGAGCCCCGCGGGGCCAATGCGCCAGCTGTTGCGCCGGCCATGGCACCCAGAATGCGGCGCCGGTTGAGCAATATCGTCATGTCCAATCCTGCCATCAAAGCCAGCGGGAGCCGGAAAAGCTATATCCATATAAATATAACAATTTCGCATCGCCTCAAAGGCAAGGCAGCTGCGGCGGAACGGCCCGACGATCGGCACAGGATGCGAAGGGTTGCTTTCGCGCCACTATGCGCGCCGGCCTTTCGCTGCACGCGCGGAAGTCCTTGGCCGCGCCCCGCGAGCCGGGCAAGATCAGCGCAAACGGACCGCGGGAGGCGGCGGACAAGGGGGCGTGGATGTTTGAGGTGATCGGGACGGGGCACAGCGCCAGCATCAGGGCTGGGGGCATGCGGACGGCACTGTTCGTCGCTGGTCTCGCCGCCCTCCTCCTCGCACTGGTCGCGCCGGCCGGCGCACAGACGCTGGATCGCCTGGCGAAGGGCGATCCTTTCCGCATCGGCTATCGCCAGTTCGCCCCGCCCTATTCCTATGCCGCCAGCAATGGCCAGCCATCCGGCTATATCGTCGATCTCTGCCGCGAGGTGGCGGATGCGCTCAAGCGCGCGCTCAAGCTGCCCAACATGCCGGTAGACTATGTGAAGGTCTCGGCCGAGGACCGCTTCGAGGCGGTCCGCGACGGGCGCATCGACATCCTGTGCGAGCCAACCTCCATGACCATGTCGCGGCGGGCACTGGTGGATTTCTCGCTCCCGACCTTCCTGGATGGCGCAGGCGTGGTCACGCGCGGACCGGCAGTGAAGGGACTGGAAGAGCTGCGGGCCAAGAAGGTGGGCGTGCTCAAGGGCACCACGACCGAAGAGACGCTGCGCTCGACCCTCGCGCAAATGGGCATCGCCGCCACCATCGTCACCGTCTCCGACCACCCGGATGGGTTGAAGCAGCTGTCTGAGGGCAAGCTCGACGCCTATTTCGGTGACCGCGGCATCCTCAACTATCTCATCGCCAACACGCCGTTCGGCAGCCGCCTGAGCCTTTCGGACCAGTATTTCACCTTCGAGACCTATGCGCTGGGCCTGCCGCGCGGCGACCAGGCGTTCCGCCTGCTGGTGGACACCACCCTCGCCGACCTCTACCGGACTGACCGCATCCGCGACATCTATGCCAAGAGTTTCGGCAAGTTCCCGCCGGACCAGTTCCTGAACGCGCTGTTCGTCATCAACGGCGTGCCGAAATAGACAGGCGTTTTCCTTGAAGGCATATTTGTTGCTTATCGCTAGCGAATGAGGTCGTGGCAGATGCGCCGCGTCCGCCCGATCGGAGCGCGCCATGGCTCATGTCCATCCCATCGGAGCGAAGTCCTTCGTCTTCTCCGACCTCAAGGACCTGATGGCCAAGGCGACGCCGCCGCGCTCGGGCGACATGCTCGCCGGCATCGCCGCCGCCACGGCCGAGGAGAATGTGGCGGCGCGCATGTGCCTCGCCGACCTGCCCTTGAAGACCTTTCTCGCCGAACCGCTGGTTCCCTATGAGGGGGACGAGGTGACGCGGCTCATCCTCGACAGCCACGACGGCGCGGCCTTCGCGCCGGTCTCGGCCATGACGGTGGGCGATTTCCGCGATTTCCTGCTCTCACCCGCGGCGACGCCCGAGGTTCTGACGGCCCTCGCCCCCGGCCTGATACCGGAGATGGCGGCGGCGGTCTCCAAGATCATGCGCAACCAGGATCTCATCCTCGCCGCCCGCAAGTGCCGGGTGGTGACGCGCTTCCGCAATACCATCGGCCTGCCCGGCACCATGGCGGTGCGGCTCCAGCCCAACCATCCGACCGACGACGCAGCCGGCGTCTCCGCCGCCATTCTGGACGGCCTGCTCTATGGCTGCGGCGATGCGGTGATCGGCATCAACCCCGCCTCCGACAGCGTGCCGGTGATCGACCGCCTGCTGAAGCTGATGGACGAGATCATCTCGCGCTTCGAGATTCCCACCCAGAGCTGCGTGCTGACCCACATCACCACGGCCATCGCGCTGATGGATCGCGGTGCGCCGGTGGACCTCGTGTTCCAGTCCATCGCCGGCACGGAGGGGGCGAACCGCTCCTTCGGCATCGACCTGAAACTGCTCGCCGAGGGCACCGATGCGGCCCGATCGCTCAAGCGCGGCACGGTGGGGCAGAACGCCATGTATTTCGAGACCGGCCAGGGCTCGGCCCTGTCCGCCGGCGCGCACCATGGCGTCGACCAGCAGACACTGGAGGCGCGCGCCTATGGCGTCGCCCGCGCCTTCGATCCCTTGCTGGTGAACACGGTGGTGGGCTTCATCGGCCCGGAATATCTCTATGACGGCAAGCAGATCATCCGTGCCGGGCTTGAGGATCATTTCTGCGGCAAGCTGCTCGGCGTGCCGCTGGGGGTGGACGTCTGCTACACCAACCATGCCGAGGCCGATCAGGACGACATGGACACGCTGCTGACCTTGCTGGGGGCGGCGGGCGTCACCTACATCATGGGCATTCCCGGTGCCGACGATGTTATGCTGAACTACCAGTCCACGTCCTTCCACGACGCCCTCTACATCCGCGAGGTGCTGGGCCTGAAGCGCGCGCCGGAGTTCGAGGCGTGGCTGGAGAAGATGGATATCACCGGCGCAGACGGGCGCCTGCTGCCGGCCGACGCCCGTCATCCGATCCTGGGCTATGTGGCGGAGCGCGCGGCATGATCGCCCGCGATCCCTGGTCGAAGCTCGCCCGCCACACCCCGGCTCGCATCGCCCTGGGTCGCACCGGCGCAAGCCTGCCCACCGAGGAGGTACTGCGCTTCGCCCTCGCCCATGCGCAGGCGCGCGATGCCGTTCACACGCCCTTCGACGCGGATCGGGTGGAAGAAGAGGTGCGCGGCCTCGGCTTTTCCACCCTGCGGGCAGAAAGCGCGGCGCAGGCGCGTGACGTCTATCTCCGCCGGCCGGACCTCGGCCGCCGCCTCTCCGACGAAAGCCGTGTCCGCCTCGCGCAGGCGGCGGGCGAGCCTGTGGACCTTGTGCTGGTGGTGGCGGATGGCCTCTCTTCGGCCGCGGTCCACGCCCACACGCTCCCCTTCCTCGCGGCGTTGAAGGCGCGCATCACGGACGCCGGCTGGACCACCGCACCGGTGGTCATCGCCTCGCAGGCGCGGGTCGCGCTGGGGGACGAGGTGGGCCATCTGCTGAAGGCCCGCGCCGTGGCGCTGCTGGTGGGCGAGCGGCCCGGCCTCTCCTCGCCGGACAGCCTTGGCCTCTACCTCACCTACAATCCCAAGCCCGGCCGATCGGATGCGGAGCGCAATTGCATCTCAAACGTGCGCCCGGAGGGTCTTGCCTACGATCTGGCCGCCTTCAAGCTCGCGTGGCACATTCGCGAGGCATTCGCGCGGCAGCTCACGGGCGTCGAATTGAAGGATGAAAGCGATCTGCTGCTCGAAACCGGCCTGCCGCCTCTGCGACTCGGCACGAGCTGACGGTTTTTGCCCGCACCCTTAGGGAATGGCAACAAAGTTGCCTGTAGGGCAAGCGCGCCGGACCTTACTCTGGTGCTATCGGAGGGCTGGGCATGGCCGAAGGCAGCAAATCCGGCGTTACCTACACCACGGTTGATGTTTCCTATTTCGAGCAGCGGGCCCTGAAGCGGCACGCGCGCGTCTGGTCGCTCTGGGCGCTCGGCGTCGGGGCGGTGATCTCCGGCCATTTCTCGGGCTGGAACCTCGGCATTGCCTCCGGCGGCTGGGGCGGCATGTTCATCGCGGCGGTCATCATCGCCATCATGTATCTCGGCCTCACCTTCTCCATCGCCGAAATGTCGCCGGCCCTGCCCCACACCGGCGCCGCCTATTCCTTCGCGCGCACCACCATGGGGCCATGGGGCGGCTTCGTGACCGGCCTGTGCGAGAACGTGGAATACGTCATCACCCCGGCGGTGGTGGTATCCTTCATCGGCTCCTACATGGGCTCCATCTTCGGCACGCCACCGGCATTCCAGCCGGTTTACTGGATCTTCGGCTACATCGTCTTCGTGGGCCTCAACATCGCCGGTGTGGAACTCTCCTTCCGCGTGACGCTGGTGGTGACGCTGGCCGCGTTGGCCTGCCTCGTCGCCTTCTGGGTCAGCGCCATCCCGGTGGCCAACTTCTCCCGCTGGGCGCTGAACATCGGTGTCGGGCCGGACGGCACGGCGGTGGAACTGCCCAATGGCGGCGGGCCGTTCCTGCCCTTCGGCATCGGCGGGGCGCTCGCGGCCCTGCCCTTCGCCGTCTGGCTTTTCCTCGCCATCGAGCAATTACCGCTGGCGGCCGAAGAATCGGTGGACCCCAAGACCGACATGCCCAAGGGCATCATGGCCGGCATGGCGACGCTCATCGTCTCCGCCTTCATGATCCTCTGGCTGAACTCCTCGGTGGCGAACGGCTCCTTCGGCCTCTCCACCTCGCTGGAACCGCTGCTGGACGGCTTCAAGGCCATCTATGGCGACGGGCTCGCCAAGCTCCTCGCGGCGGTGGCGGTGATCGGGCTGATCGCCTCGTTCCACACCATCATCTATGCCCAGGGCCGGCAGATCTATTCGCTGTCGCGGGCCGGCTACTTCCCGCGCGGCCTGTCCGTCACCCACGGCGGGCGCAAGACGCCGCATGTGGCCATGGTGGCGGGCGCGCTGGTGGGCCTCGTCATCATGCTCGGCATCTGGTTCGCGCTGGGCGCGGAAGCGGGCGCAGCGGCCATCGGCGGCACGCTGCTGAACATGGCGGTGTTCGGCGCCATGCTCTCCTACGTGATGCAGGCCATCTCCTTCATCCTGATGCGCAAGAACATGCCGCACATCGAGCGGCCCTATAAGAGCCCGTTCGGCATCCCCGGCGCGGTGGCGACCATCGGGATCGCGCTCGTCACCATCTGGTTCCAGCTCTCCGATCCGATCTACCGGAACGGCGTGATCGGCGTGGCCATCTGGTTCGCGGCGGGCATCGCCTATTTCGGCCTCTGGGGCCGGCACAAGCTGGTGCTTTCGCCGGAGGAGGAGTTCGCCCTCTCCAAGGGCACAGCCGAATACAAGAGCTACTGAGCGGCGGCGGTCCGCCCCTGCGGGCGGACCGCATTTCCCGATCAGATCACCGAGACCACGCGGAAGGTGTGCATCTCGTCGTCCTCATGGACCGAGACATATTCCCCCACCTCGAACCGCTCGTCGCCGAAGCGGTAGCCGGCCTCGTCATCGTCCGTACCGGAAATGTCATAGCGGAACGCCCAGCTGCCGCCCGGGCGGCGCACCAGATGGCCCACCTCGTCCGCCTCGTCCGGACGGAACTTCACCACCCGGCAGCTGTCGCGATGCTTGGCCCACTCCGTCGCATCGATGCGGCCGGCGCTGTCGAGGGGCGCCACGAAGCTGTAGCCGAAATTGCGGGCACCGTCCGGGTGCCCCTTCTCGCGGGCCAGTTCCATGCGGATCTGACGGAAGCCGTGCGGCAACTGGGTCATGCTTTTTGTCTCCCCGGCCTTCCGGCCTTTGGCCCCGTCCCGAGCGCAAACATCACGATGCGTTGACGGAAGCCCCTTTCACCCTCCGCCTCCCGGTGCGGCCGTAGGCAGCGAAGCGGCGGAGTGCGATGATGATGCCGCCCTGAAGGGCGACGGGTGGAAATGTGATTTTCCCCGATCCGGCGTGCAAGGCATTTGACCTTCCGCAACGCCGAAGTCTCACATCCGTGAAACGGTAATTCTGATGGGCGCTGGGGGCTGCTCAGGTCCGGGGTCATCGTCAGACGGGAGAAATGGACATGAACGACTCGGTGATGTTCCAAGGTCTCGCCCGCGCGCTGTCACCCGCCACGCCGCCCATGGCATGGCCGGTTACCGCGTGGAAGAACCTGTTCTTCGACTGCCCGATCGCGGTCAGCACGCATCTGCAGCAATTTGTCGGCCGGCAGATGCAGGAGCAGATGGACCTTCTCAACCAGCTTTCGCGCGAGCAGAATCCGTCAGCCTTCGTCACCCGCGAGGCGGCTTTCCTGCAGCAATCGGCCCTTGCCTGGAGCACCGAACTGGTCGCGGTTGGCGAGATCGTCCAGTCCAAGCTGCTGAGCGCCACCCAGCCGGAGCAGCAGGACGGCGAGCCGCCGTTTGCCCGGGCTGCGTGAAGCTTTCCGCGTAAGCCGAAATGATCGCCTTCCCCCGGCCTGCCGGGGGAATTGGCGCGAGGATCACCAGGCCGTCTCTCGCCGCTGAGCCTGCGTCGTCTTCCCCGCCCGGATTGCCCCGGCGGCGCCATGGCGCCATGGTGGGACCGAAGCGTTCTGAATCGGTCGCCCCCTGTGCTTATCGTTGAAATCCCGTATCGCGACCCGTTCGCCGCGTTCCAGGCCTTCGCCGACGCCCCCCATTGCGCCTTTCTCGACAGCGCTGCGGAGGGCGATGTGCGGGCGCGCTGGTCCTATATCGGCGCGGATCCCTATGTCTTCATCACTTCCGGCGCGGACGGCGTCCGGCTGAACGGCGCCCTCGTGCCCGGAACACCGTTTGACGTGCTGGCGCGCGCGCTCAATCCCGGCGACCTGCCGCCCTGCCTCGGCCCCTCCTCCGCGCCCGTGCCGTTCCTCGGTGGTGCCATGGGCTATCTCGGCTATGAGCTGGGCCGGCATCTGGAGCGTCTGCCGACGCCCCGCCCCGCCGAACCGGCGGTGCCGGAAATGGCGATGGGCCTCTACGACGCCATCCTCGCCTTCGACGGGCTGGAAAAGCGCGCCTTCATCGTCTCCAACGGCCGCCCCGAAACCGGAGATGCGGCCGAGGCCCGCGCCCAGCGCCGCGCGCAGGAGCTTTTCGACCGGCTCGCCACCGCGCCCGCTGCGGCCCCCGCTCCCGATTTCAGCCGCACCGGCACGTTCACGCCCGACCAGCCGCGGGCGGACGTGGAGGCGGAAGTGGCGCGGGTGATCGAATACATCCGCGCCGGCGACATCTTCCAGGCCAACCTCACCCACCAGATGCGGGCAAAGATGCCGGAAGGTCTCACGGACCTTGCCCTCTACACCCGCCTGCGCGCGCTCAGCCCCTCCCCCTTCGCCGCCTTCCTGCGTGCCGGCAAGAATCTCGCGGTGCTCTCCGCCTCGCCCGAGCGCTTCCTCTCGCTCACCTCCGATGGGCGGGTGGAGACGCGCCCCATCAAGGGGACCCGCCGCCGCAGCGCCGACCCCGCCGAGGACAAGGCGCTGGCCGACTCGCTCCTCGCCTCTGTCAAGGACCGGGCGGAAAACCTGATGATCGTGGACCTGATGCGCAACGACCTCTCGCGCGTTTCGCAGGTGGGCAGCGTGAAGGTTCCGGTGCTGTGCGGGCTGGAGACCTTCGCAAGCGTCCATCATCTGGTGTCGGTCATCGACAGCCGGCTGAAGCCCGGCCTCGGCCCGGTGGACCTGCTGAAGGCCTGCTTCCCCGGCGGCTCCATCACCGGGGCGCCGAAGATCCGCGCCATGGAGATCATCCACGAGCTGGAACCCTCCCCGCGTGGGGTCTATTGCGGCTCGGTGGCGTGGATCGGCTTCGACGGAGCTATGGATTCCTCCATCGTCATCCGCACCATCACCCGCTCCGGCGACACGCTGCTGACCCAAGCGGGCGGCGGGATCGTCGCCGATTCCGATCCGGCGGACGAATATGAGGAGAGCCTCGTGAAGCTCTCGCCCATGCTGCGCGCGCTTTCGGGGGATGGCGCATGAAGCTGTTCCTCGGCACCCGGCTGGTGGAGGAGGCGGAGGCGGCCGTCTCGCCGTTCGATCGCGGCTTCACGCTTGGGGATGGGCTGTTCGAGACGGTGCGGGTGAAGGGCGGCCGCGTGCTCCGTGTCGAAGCGCATCTCGCCCGTCTCGCGACCGGGGCCAAGGTGCTGGGAATGCTCCTGCCCTCCCTCAACCTTTCCGAGGCGCTGTCACGGACCGCCGAAGCCAACGGCCTGTCGGAGGGCGTGCTCCGCCTCACACTCACCCGCGGCACCGGCCCACGCGGCGTGCTGCCGCCGGCCGAGCCGAAGCCGACGCAGGTCATAACCGCCGCCC
>JAEWBL010000664.1 GCA_023391175.1 Pseudomonadota bacterium | reverse complement strand
GGTAGAAACATCCCGGCTCGATGGGCAGCGGAGATTCCTGCGGACGGCGCTCGTCGAGGGGTATCCGCTCTCCGTTACGGTTGGCGTCTCCGCGCGCCAGCAGTTCGGCGGTTGGTATGTGCGGGCGGCCATCACCCTTGCACTCACGCTCACGATATCGCTTCTCCTGGCGCTTACGGTCTCGGCGCTCTCCACGTCGCTGCGCCGCAGCCGGGAGATGGAGGCCCAGCTTGAGCGCATGGCCATCACGGACTCTCTGACCGGCCTACCCAATCGCCGCGCGCTCGACCTGACGCTGGAGGCGGAAATGCACCGCGCCCGCCGCGAGCAGCGCGAACTCGCGGTGCTCATGGTCGATATCGACCACTTCAAGCGGGTGAATGACACTTATGGGCACGCAATGGGCGACGCCGTGCTCGCCGAGGTCGCTCACCGCGTCGAGCGTGGCGCACGCCGGCCGGGGGATTTTGTCTGCCGGTATGGCGGGGAGGAATTCGTCGTGGTCCTTCCCGAGACGCCGTCGGCGGGAGCGGACCTCGTGGCCGAGCGCATTCGGGCGAATGTCGCTGCGCTTCCGATCGTCACCCACGGCATGTCCATCGAAATCACGGTCAGCGTGGGCATCGCCTCCGCGCGGGGGGATGATGGGCCAGGAGAGTTGATCGCACGGAGCGATACGGCGCTCTATACGGCGAAGCGGGCCGGGCGAAACCGCGTGGCGCGGCTCGAAACGTTCGCAGCCTGAGACCGGACCTGCGCGTCAGTCTTCCGCGCCCAGGCCCCGCCGCGCCCGCTCGAGTTCGGCGGCATAGCGCTTAAGGACGTGGGATTCTCCCAACAGACCCAGCAAATGGCGGTTGTCGCGGTCGTCCACCACCGCGAGGTCTTCCGCCTTCGCGGCATCGAAGGCCAGAGAAGCTTCCCTAACGTTCATGGCGGGCAGCAACACATGGTCGCGATGGGTGGCGAGCGCCAATACTTCCGTCTCGCCGGGTTCGAGGGATGCATAGGCCTCGGACAGGCGCAGCAGCCCGCCATAGCCGCCTGCCGAATCCACCAGCACCACCATGCGGGTCGCGCCCAGGGCATAGCGGGCGCGCAGGGCATCCAGCGTCCCGTCTTGCGGGAAGGTTGGAAAGTCCGTCCGCATCATCTTCGCGACTGTGAGATCACGCATCCAGCCGACATCCTGCGCGCCGCGGATGGTCTCGCCGCGCAGGTGCAGGCGCCAGGTGGAGAAGGAGTAGCCGAACGTTTCGCGCACGGTCAGGGAGGTAACGACGGCCGCGGCCATGACGAAGCCGGAGAGAGAAATGTCCCGCGTCATCTCCAGCACGAGGAAGCTCATGGTGAGCGGGCCGCCGATGACGCCAACCGCCAAGGCCCCCATGCCCACCACGGCCGCCACGGACGGGTCGAGGTGGAAGCCGGGGAAGGCGACGGCCAGCAGTCCGCCATAGAGCTTGCCCATCAGCGCGCCGAGGAACAGCGAGGCGAAGAACAGGCCGCCGCGGAAACCCGATCCGATCGAGAGGGCGGAGGCGAGGATCTTCAGGCCGAACACGATGGCGACGGAGGCCGTCACCGCGCTCCCCACCTGCGCATGGAGCGCGCCGTGTCCATCCGAGAGGACCTGCGGACTGTAGAGCGCCAGCGCGCCGATGCCGATGCCGGCCACCATCGGCCGCAGCGGCGCGGGAATGCGGCTCATGCCGAACAGCGTCTCGACCGTCGTCACGAGCCGCATGATGACGATGGCGACGGCCGCGGCCGCGAGGCCGAGGAAGAGGATGGGCAAAATGTCCACCGGCCCGAGGTTCGGGTCGAGCGGCATGTGCAGCGGCTCCACATGGGCGCCGAGCAGCCGCGCCGTCATCACCGCCGACACCGTGCCGGCGAGCACCGGTGCCGCCGCCGGAATTGAATAGGAGCCGATGACGATCTCGAAGCCGTAGAAGGCGCCCATCAGCGGCGCATCGAAGGCCGCGCCGATGCCTGCCGCGGCGCCGGCGCCGACGAGGATGCGCAGGTCGTTACGCCGGAGCTTGAAGGTCAGACCCAGCCGGGAGGCGATGCCCGAGCCGATCTGCGAATAGCCGGCCTCAAGCCCCAGAGACGCGCCAAAGCCGTTGGAGACCATGGTCTGCAGGGCGACCATGATGCTGTCGGTGAGCGACATCCGCCCGCCATGCAGCGCGTTCGCCTCGATGGGATCGACGAAAGGGTGTCGGCGCCAGCGCTTCAGCGCAACCGCGATCAGCCCCATCGCCGCGCCGCCGACGGCTGGGACGAGGATCAGCCAGGGCGAGGCGAGGGCAGGGGACGACGACAGGCGCTCGCCCGGCGCGAGCCAGAACAGCACCTCGTGCATCCACTGGGTGGTGGCACTCATGACGCTGGCCGCAATGCCGGCCAGCACACCCATGACGGCGGCGATGAGGACGAGCGCGGTTTCCCGCGCCCGGACCGCCGATTGGGCCTTGTCGATGAGACGACGGAGCGCCGCCCGCTCGGCGGGAGCCGGTGCGCGCCCGGCCTCGGGGGAGGGCGCGTCCATGCCTCAGCCGAACGTGTTGGTGCGGGGGAACCCCTTGGGCGGCAGACGGCCCGCCGAGGCGCGTTCGCCCTGCCACTCGATGAGATCGGTGACCGTCCAGGTCCGCCCGGAGGTATCCTCCCAGGTCAGGCCGGTGGCCATGGGGAACACCTTGAGGTCGGAGAGGCCGCCGTCCTTGTAGCGCTGCAGGCGCACGCCGCGGCCACGCGACATCTCCGGCACTTGATTGAGCGGGAAGACCAGCATCTTGCGGTTCTCGCCGATCACCGCCACCCAGTCGCCATCGACGAAGCGCACCGCCAGCGCGGCGTCCGGCGGATCGGTGACGAGCACCTGCTTGCCCTTGCGGGTATTGGCGAGGCAATCGTCCTCCGGCACCACAAAGCCGCGGCCCTGCTTCGATGCCACCAGAAGCTTGCGCCCGGCCTGATAGGCGAAGACGGAAACGATCTCCGCCTCCTGCTCCAGGTCGATCATCAGCCGCACCGGTTCGCCATGGCCGCGCCCGCCGGGAAGCTTTGAGGCGTCCAGCGTGTAGAAGCGACCGTTGGAGGCGAACACCATCACCTTGGAGGTGGTCTCGGCGAAGAAGGCGTGGCCATGGCTGTCGTCGCCCTTGAACTGCAGGTTTGACACGTCCGCCACATGGCCCTTCAGCGCGCGGATCCAGCCCTTCGCCGAGACCACGACGGTGATGGGCTCGCGTTCCACCAGCGCCTCGGTGAAGGCGTCCTCGTGGACCGTCGGGGCCACCGCGAAAGTCGTGCGGCGCCGGCCGAGCTCGGTCTCGGGGCCGTAGGTCTTGCGGGTCTCGCGGATTTCCTTGGAGATGGCCTTCCACTGAGCCGTCTCGGAGGCGACGAGGCGGTTGAGCCCGTCCTGCTCCTTGGAGAGCGCATCGTGCTCCTTGCGGATTTCCATCTCTTCCAGGCGACGCAGGGAGCGCAGCCGCATGTTGAGAATGGCTTCCGCCTGAACGTCGGTCAGCTCGAAGGTCTGCATCAGCGAGACCTTCGGCTCGTCCTCCTCGCGGATGATGCGGATCACCTCGTCGAGGTTGAGATAAGCGATCAGGTAGCCGCCCAGCACTTCCAGGCGGTGCGCGATCTGGTCGAGCCGGTAGCGGGAGCGGCGCAGCAACACGTCGCGGCGGTGGTCCAGCCACTCGCGCAGTGCCTCCGCCAGCGACAGCACCTTGGGAATCTGGCCCTTGACCAGCACGTTCATGTTGAGCGGGATGCGCGCCTCAAGCTCCGTGAGCTTGAACAGGCTCTCCATCAGGACTTCCGCATCGACGGTGCGGGCGCGCGGCTCCAGCACCAAACGGATGTCCTCGGCGCTCTCGTCGCGGACGTCGGCGAGCAGCGGCAGCTTCTTGTCGGTGAGCAGCTCGGCGATCTTCTCGACGAGGCGGGATTTCGCGACGCCGTAAGGGATCTCCGTCACCACCACCACATAGCTGCCGCGGCCGGTCTCCTCCTTCTCCCAGCGCGCGCGGACGCGGAACGAGCCGCGCCCCGTCGCATAGGCCTCGGCGACGCCGACCTGATCCTCCACCAGCACGCCGCCGGTGGGGAAGTCCGGGCCAGGCACGAACTTCAGCAGGTCGAAAGCGAGGGCGTCGGGATGGTCGATGAGGTGGAGCGCCGCATCGAGCAGTTCCGCCGCATTGTGGGGCGGGATGGAGGTCGCCATGCCGACGGCGATGCCCTGCGAGCCGTTGGCCAGCAGGTTCGGGAAGGCCGCGGGCAGCACCGCCGGCTCTTCCTCCGATCCGTCGTAGGTCGGGCGGAAGTCCACGGCGTCCTCGTCGATCCCGTCCAGCAGCAGCCGGGCGGTCTCGGTGAGGCGGGCCTCGGTGTATCGCATGGCAGCGGCGTTATCACCGTCCACATTGCCGAAATTGCCCTGGCCATCCACCAGCGGGTACCGCTGGGCGAAGTCCTGCGCAAGGCGCACCAGCGCGTCATAGACCGACTGATCGCCGTGCGGGTGGAACTTGCCGATCACGTCGCCGACCACGCGGGCGGACTTCTTGAACCCCTGCCCGGGATCCAGCCGCAGCTGCCGCATGGCGTGGAGGATGCGCCGGTGCACCGGCTTCAAACCGTCGCGCGCGTCGGGCAGCGCGCGGTGCATGATGGTCGAGAGGGCATACGCGAGGTAGCGCTCTTCCAGCGCCTCCTTCAGCGTGACTTTCTCGATGTTCCCGTCGCCGGGCGGAAGTGTGCGGGTGGCCATGCCCCGCAGTACCTCGCGCGCGCGCGTGCGACAAGCCCGCGCCACCGGCTCGGACGGGTGCGATCCCCTGCCTTCCGCAGCCCCTTCAGCCGCGATCTCGCCGCAAGACTGAACCGATCGTCAAGTCTGAGGCGTGCCGTAGCGGCAAAAAGCAGGAATGTACCGCACAAGGCCACATTCTTCGGCCAAGCACGCGCTTAAGATGTCATCCCCGGAACAAAATGCCGCCCCTGCGACGTTTCAGCATTGATCTGCGAGCGCTTTGCTACGTTCGCGTCAAGAGGAGAAGGTCCAATGAAGGTTGCAACTCTTGCGGCGGGGGGAGTGGTTGCGTTGGCGCTTCTTGGTGCGGCGCCTTCGGCATCGGCCGGATCACTTGCAGGTAGCGCGGGAAGCTTGGCCGGCGCTGCCCATGAACAGGCGAAGGTCGAGGATGTTCGCTGGGTGCGCCGCTGCTGGCAGGTTCGCCGCTGGTGGAACGGACGTCCCCATTGGG
>JAEWBL010000524.1 GCA_023391175.1 Pseudomonadota bacterium | reverse complement strand
CACCCGCGCCGGCGCCATGATCCGCGCGGCGGTGGATGACGTGGGCATGGCCCGCGCCATCGGCGTCTCCGCCTCCACCCTGTTCACCGCCGTCTTCTGCCTCGGCACCGCGCTCGCCGGCCTCGGCGGCGTCATCGGCGGCCCCATCCTCTCGGTCTATCCCAGCCTCGATCAGGACATGCTGCCGCTGGCGCTCCTGGTCGTGATCCTCGGCGGCGCCGGGAGCCTCGTCGGGGCGTTCGTCGGCGCCTACGCCATCGGCTTCATCTACACGTTCGGACAGGTGCTCGTGCCCGACCTCGCCTATGTGATCCTCTTCCTGCCCATGATCGCGGTGCTCTCCGTGGCGCCGCAGGGCCTGTTCGGCCGGAGGCTCGGATGAGCGCGCGCGCCCTCCCCTTCGCGGTGGCCCTGGCCGCCATGGCCATGGTGCCGCTGTTCTCCTCCTCGCCCTTCTACGTGAACCTGACCAGCCAGGTGGCCATCGCCGCCATCGGCGCGCTCGGGCTCAACGTGCTGGTGGGCCATGCGGGGCTGAACTCGCTCGGCTTCGCGGTCTTCCCCGGCCTCACCGCCTATCTGGTGGCGTGGCTCTCCACCGTGGGCGGCATCGATCCCGTAGCGGCGGCGCTGCTGGCGCTGGGTGGGACGATGGCGGTGTCCGCGCTGTTCGCCCTCGTCGCTTTGCGCACCACCGGCCTCGGCTTCGTGATGATCACCATGGCCCTGTGCCAGATCGTCTGGGGCGCCGCCTATCGCTGGACCTCGGTGACCGGCGGAGACAACGGCCTGTCCGGCGTGCCCCGCCCCGGCGGCGCGTGGTTGCCGCTGGAAAAGCCGGAATATTTCCTGTGGCTCTGCCTCGCCGTTCTGGCCCTGGCGTTGATCCAGCTCGGCCGCTTCTTCGACAGCCCGCTCGGCGTCGCCCTGCGCGGCACGCGGGACCAGCCGCGCCGCATGGGGGCGGTGGGCTATGACGTGTGGCGCATCCGCTTCGTCGCCTGGATGCTCGCCGCCGCCTGGGGCGCGGCCGCCGGCCTGCTTTATGCCTGGTACCACCAGTTCGTCAGCCCCCACATGATGGCGGTGACCGCCTCCGCCGAAGTGCTGCTGATGGTGGTGGCGGGCGGCGCCGGCACGCTGGCCGGCCCGCTTATCGGTGCCGCGCTGGTGGTGCTGCTCAAGAACCTCGCCTCCATCTGGATCGACCGCTGGGTGATGCTGCTCGGCTTCACCTTCGTCGTCATCGTGCTCCTGATGCCCGACGGCATCGTCCCCGGCTTCAACCGCCTCACCGCATGGCTGAAGCGGCACAAACCCGCCCCCGCCCCCAAACTCGTGCCGAGGGAGCGCACCGATGGCTGAGCCGGCCCTGCGCATCGACGGCCTGACCAAGCAGTTCGGCGGCCTGCCGGCCGTCGCCGATGTCAGCCTCGACATCATGCCCGGCGAGCGGCACCTGCTGCTCGGCCCCAACGGCGCGGGCAAGACCACGCTGTTCAACCTGATCTGCGGCGATCTCACGCCCACCGGCGGCTCCATCCGCCTGTTCGGATCGGAGCTGGTGGGACTGCCACCGCGCAAGCGCACCGGCTTCGGGCTCGCCCGCACCTACCAGATCCTCACGCTGTTCCCGCACGAGACCATCTGCCGGAACGTGATGCTGGCCCTCAACGGCCTCCGCCGCGAGAAATGGCGCGCCTGGGCCCCCTTCAACGCGGACGCGTCGCTCAGGGCGGAAGCTCTCGCCATCCTCGACCGGGTGAAGCTCGCCGACCTCGCCGACCGGCCCGTCTCCCAGACCGCCTATGGCGACCGACGGCGGCTGGAGATCGCCATGGCGCTGGCCCTCGCGCCGCGCGTGCTGCTGCTGGACGAGCCCTTGGCCGGCCTCTCCCGCGACGAGCGGGTAATGGTGCAGGACCTCCTCGCCAATTTGCCGGAGGAGATGACCGTGGTGCTCATCGAGCACGACATGGATGTCGCCCTCGCCTTCGCCGAGCGCATCACCCTGCTCCACCACGGCCGGGTGGTCACCACCGGATCGCGCGCCGACATCGCCGCCGATCCCCGCACACGGGAGGTGTATCTCGGTGCCTGAAGCCCTCACCCTTTCCAATCTCCACGTCTATCACGGCGAGATCTGCGCCGTGCGCGGGCTGGACATCGCCTGCGCGGAAGGCGCGGTCACCGCCCTTCTCGGCCGCAACGGCGCGGGAAAGTCCACGACGCTTTCCGCCATCGCCGGGCTGCTCGACGCCCGGCAGGGCCGCATCGACCTCTTCGGCACGTCGCTGGAGAACCGCAAGCCGGAGGCCATCTGCCGGCTGGGCGTCGGGCTGGTGCCGCGGGGGCGGCGCATCTTCCCGTCCCTGACCGTGCAGGAACACCTCGCCATCGCCTACCGGCCGCCGCGCCACAAGGCGGCGCGGGTGTTCGACATCGCCTCGGTGGAGACGCTGTTTCCCCGCCTGAAGGAGCGGCGCCGGCAGCTCGCGGGCTCCATGTCCGGCCGCGAGCAGCAGATGCTGGCCATCGCCCGCGCGCTCGTCACCAATCCCCGCGTGCTGCTGCTGGACGAGCCGGCGGAAGGCCTTGCCCCGCAGATCGTCGCCGAGGTTGCGGATGCCATCGCCGCGCTGAAGCAGGCGGGGCTCTCCATCCTGCTCGTGGAGCACAATCTGCCGCTCGCGCTGCGGCTCGCCGACACCTGCGTCGTCCTGTCTTCGGGAGAGGTGGTCTGGCGCGGACCGCCACAGGTTCTCGCCGACGACCCTGCCCTCATGGCCCAACATCTGGGAGTGCACTGATGCTCACCGCCAACACAAGCGCCGCCGGCCTCTCCGCGCACGTCACCGGCACCGGTCCCAGCATCGTCTTCCTGCACTCGCTTCTGTCCGATCGCGGCAGCCTGGAACCCATGGTGCCGCTGCTGTCCGACCGCTTCCGCCTCGTGCTGCTGGATCTGCCGGGCTTCGGCGGCTCGCCGCGTGTGGAAGGCGGGCTTGAGGGGCAGGCGGATGCGGTGGCGGCGGCGGTGGCGGAGGCCTGCCCCGGCGAGACGCCGCTCCTGTTCGGCAATGGCTACGGCTCGTTCCTCGCCCTTGCCACGGCGCTGCGCCATCCGCACCTGTCGAGCGGCCTGTTCCTGGCCGGCTGCGGTGCCCGCTTCACCGAGGAGGGGCGCGGCGCCTTCCGCTTCATGGCCGCGAAGGCCGGTGCGGAGGGGCTGGAATCCATCGCCCAGACGGCCATGCTGCGCCTGTTCCCCGCCGCCATGGCGGCACGGGTGCCGGAGACGCTGGCGGAGCGGCGCGCCGCTTTCGTCGCCACCGATCCGGAGGTGTTCGGCGAAGCCTGCGGCCTTCTCGCGACCCTCGACCTGAGGGACGCCGCGCGCGATCTCGCCGTGCCGGTGTTCGCCTGCGCCGGCACCTTCGATGCGGCGACGCCGACGGCCATGGCGCGCGAACTCGCCGACCTCGTGCCCAACGGCACATTCCACGAGATCCACGATTGCGCGCATGTGCCGACCCTTCAGGCGCCGGCGGAGGTGGCGGTGCTGCTCACCGGGTTTGCCCGCGCATCGCACACGCCGCGCGCGGAATCTGCCGCAGCGCGGGCGGGCTGACGCCGCGCGGTCGGTCGTCGCCGGCCGGCGTCAGGCGACGGTCGGAACGTCCATGGCGAGGGCCACCAGCGTGAAGCCGAGCGCGAGCAGGAAGTTCAAGCCGCCGCTGCCGCCGAACACTAGGGTGACACCCACGCTCATCAGCGCGGCGACAAGGGTGAGGATGATGCCGAAGGCGATGCCCTTCATGGGTCTGGTCCAGAAACACGATCGGGCCGATATGCCCGCTTGATCGTGATGCTCCGGGCGCCGGGCGGAATTTCGACAGGAAAGCGGCGGCTTTGCTGCGGGCGGTGTCGCCGCCCACAGATCGACGAAACGTGATCTTTTCGCCACCGCGGGCGCGGGGGCTCAGTCCGTAAAGCCGGCCACGCGGTGCGGCACGTAGGGCGCCTCCAGCGCGGCGATCTCCTCCGCCGTCAGCGCCAGCGAGAGGGCCGCCACCGCATCGGTGAGATGGCCGGGCTTCGAGGCGCCGATGATGGGCGCGGTGACGCCCTTCTTCTGCAGCATCCAGGCAAGCGCCACCTGCGCGCGCGGCACGCCCCGCGCGGCGGCGATGGCGCCCACCGCGTCCACCACCTCGCGGTCGCCCGCCACATAGAGCGTCTTGCCGAATTCGTCGCTCTCCAGGCGATAGGTCGCCTCATCCCACGCCCGCGCCAGCCGGCCGCGCGCGAGCGGGCTCCACGGGATCACCGCCACGCCCTCCTCGATGCACAAAGGCAGCATCTCGCGCTCCTCCTCGCGATAGAGGAGGTTCATGTGGTTCTGCATGCTCACGAAGCGCGTCCAGCCGTTGAGGCGCGAGATGTAGATCGCCTTGGCGAAGCGCCATGCCGGCATGGAGGAGGCGCCGATGTAGCGCGCCTTTCCTGCCTTCACCACGTCGTGCAGCGCCTCCAGCGTCTCCTCGATGGGGGTGGCGTGGTCGAAGCGGTGGATCTGGTAGAGGTCCACATAGTCCGTGCCGAGGCGCCGCAGGCTGGCGTCGATCTCGGCCATGATGGCCTTGCGCGAGAGGCCGGCGCCATTGGGGCCGGGACGCATGCGGTTGAACACTTTGGTGGCGAGCACCACCTCCTCGCGCCGCACGAAATCCTTCAGCGCGCGGCCGACGATCTCTTCCGACGTGCCGTCCGAATAGACGTTGGCGGTGTCGAGGAAATTGATGCCGAGGTCGAGCGCCTGCCGGATGAGCGGACGGCTCTCCTCCTCCTTCAGGGTCCAGGCGTGGGAGCCGCGGTTGGGCTCGCCGAAAGTCATGCAGCCGAGGCACAGCTTCGAGACCTCAAGGCCGGTCGCGCCGAATTTCACGTAGTCCAATGCCCGTCTCCCGCGATGAAGGCGCCCACCATGGCCGCCAGGGCGCCACTTGCAAGCGTTCAGTGCATCACGATACCGCGCTCATCCCGCGCGGATGGGCGCGCACCAATGCGCCGGCGGCGGCGCCCGCCTCCTCGAACCAGCTCGCATCGCGATGCACCAGCGAGGCGGAGAAGGCGCCGTCCAGCAGCAGCAGGATCTGCCGCGCCAGCGCCGTGGGCGCGGCGAAACCTTGCCCCTCCAATTCGCCCGCCAGCCACGTGGCGAAGGCCGCCTTGTGGCGCGCGCCGATCTTCACCGCCGGGTGTCCGGGCAGCGCGGCCAATTCCGCCGTGGTGCGCAGGAAGCCGCAGCCCTTCCACTTGGGATGCCGCGCGCTCTTGGCGAGGGCCGCGAAGATGGCCGCAACCTTCGCGTCCGCCCCGCCCTCGGCGGCGGCGAACCATGCCGCCATCAGCTTCAGGTTCGGCTGGTCGCGGGCGTCGAGATAGGCCGCGACGAGGTCGTCCTTGCTGTCGAAATGATAGTAGAGCGTCCGCTTGGTGACGCCCGCCTTCTCCGCCACCGCATCCATGCTCACGCGGCCGATGCCCTCCGCATAGAACAGCTTCGAGGCGGCCTGGACGATCTTTCCGCGCGTGTCGGTGGGGCGGGTACCGGAGGGCTTGGGCATGGCCGCAAGGTATACCGTACAGTGAGTATACTCAACCGGCCGCCGCGTGCAGGGTCGGCTCCTCATCGAACGGGAGATCACCCATGACAGCGAACGAGACGGCCCTCGTGCTGAAGACGGTCGAAGGCGCCATCGCTACCCTCACCCTCAACCGCCCGGAAAAGCTCAATGCCCTGAGCTACGACACCATCGAGACGCTGCTGCGCCACCTCGACGAAATCGAGGGCGACGACGGCATCCGCGGCGTCATCCTCACCGGCACCGGACGCGCCTTCTCGGCGGGCGGCGACATTCCCGAATTCTCCCGCTCCGTTGCCGAAAGCCCGGAGGCGGCGCTGCGCGATTTCGTGGCGCGCGGCCAAAGACTGACGGCGCGGGTGGAAGCGTTCCGCAAGCCGCTGGTGGTGGGGGTCAATGGCCTCGCCTATGGCGGCGGCTGCGAGGTGACGGAGGCGGCGCCGTTGGCCATCGCCAGCGATCGCGCGGTGTTCGCCAAGCCCGAGATCCGCCTCGGCATGCCGCCCACCTTCGGCGGCACCCAGCGCCTGCCGCGCCTCGCCGGCCGCAAGCGGGCCATGGAGCTGCTGCTCACCGGCGAGACCTTCACCCCTGCGCGCGCGCTGGAGCTGGGGCTGGTGAACGCCGTGGTGCCCCACGACGAGTTGCTGCCCCGCGCCCGCGACCTCCTGGAGCGCATCCTCGTTCACTCTCCGCTCGCCGTTTCCACCATCCTCACGGCGGTGACGCGCGGCATCAACCTGCCCATCGCAGAGGGCCTGCTGGTGGAGGCCGAGCAATTCGCCCGCATGGCCCCCACCGCCGATCTGCGCGAGG
>JAEWBL010000407.1 GCA_023391175.1 Pseudomonadota bacterium | reverse complement strand
TCCGCGCGGCGCGGACGAAACGGGCGCCCCGCGCGCGGGCGGTGTCCCATTCGGCCTCCCCCGCCACCGTCTTCAGCCGCTGCACGAAGCGCGAGGGCACGCTCTGGGTGCCGCCCACCTTGGCGGCGAAGCTCAGCACCAGTTCGCGGGCACCGAAGGCTTGAGCGAAATCGTGGGCGGCCAAGCCGATGCGCCGCTCCGGCAGGTCCAGCCCCAGTTGCGACCGCATGGGACGGCTCAGCCAAGGGTCGGTCTCGGGAATGGTCGGCCAGGAGCCCTCCACCAGCCCGCCCAGCACCATGCGGTCCACATGCACGAGGCGCGCCTCCAACGGGCCGAGGATGCGGATGCGCGCATGGGGCTCCGCGCGGGGGCGGACCATGGTGTCGGAGAAGAGCGCGCCCGCCGCATCGGCATAGGAAGCGAGGTCGAGGGCCGGGCCGTCGCCAGCGACGCGCCCCAGCGTCTCGAAGGTGCGGGCCAGCGCCGCCTCGGCCGCATCCTCGGCCTCGGGATCGAGCGGGCCGGCGGCCGTCTCCACAGCGAGGCGATGGGCTGCGACAAGTTCGGCGAGCGGCACCGCGCCGTGCCGTTCGCCCAGCGCCAGCAGCGGCCCCAGCGCGCCCTCCAGCCGCTGCACCAGATCGCGCGCGGCGGCGATGGCTGAACCGTCGATGCGGCTGCGCGGGTCGGAACGGCGGTAGCCTTCGGGATCATGGGCATCGAGCGCGGCGAACAGGCCGGCGATGCCGGTGGCGGGGCGTGGTCCGCGCAGGGCCGCCAGCTCCAGTGCCGCCACCGCATGAGCCTTCGCATCCGCATCGAGCTCGAAGCGCGCCAGCGGATGGGTGAGAAGGGCGAACAGCGGCACCGGCGCCAGTTCTTCCGCCGCCGCCGTCACCAGCAGCCCCGCGAGGCGCCCGGCGGGCGCGTCGGCCAGTGGCGTACCGGCGGAATCGTCCAGCGCCACGCCGAAGCGCGCCATCTCCGCCGCCACCCGGCGCGCGAGATCGCGGTCGGGAGTGACGAGGGCGGCCGTCTCGCCCGGCCGCTCCAGGCTGTCGCGCAACAGGAGGGCGATGGCCAGCGCCTCAGAGCGGGGGTCGTCCGCCTCGACGACGCTGATGCCGGCCATGGTGGCGGCGAGAGCGTCCGCCGGCAGGCGGACGGGCAGCGACGCCCAGAGATCGGTCGTCTCCGCCTGTCGCAGGGCCTCGCCCATCAGCCGCTCGCGGCCGAAGGGGGCGGGCGGGGCCAGCGGGATCACCTCGCGCCGCTCCACGCCGAGGGTCCCGAGCAGCCGGGCGAGGCCGTATTGCGGATGGTCGGGCGCGCCCAGCATGGGATCGGCAAGCCGGTCGAAGGACGGCGCGTCGAGATCGAGGTCCAGCCCCGGCAGCACCACGGCGCCATGGGGCAGGCTGGCGATGGCCTTCAAGAGGCGCGCGGTGGCCGGCATGGAGCCGGTGGAGCCGGCGGCGATCACCGGCCCGGCGGCCGTGCCCAGCGCGGTGAGGCGGCGCGCCTCGGCATCCACCAGCGCATCGCGACGGGCGGCGGGCTCCACCAGCCCCTCCTCCGCCAGATAGGCGCTGAAGGCGCGCCGGGCGATGCGGACGAAATCCAGCCCCACCTTGAAATAGCGGTCCAGCTCGTCCGGCACGAGCCCGTCCATCCGCTCGACGCCGAGGCCGGCGGTGGTGAGGTCGTCGAACAGGGCGCCCAACGCATCGGCCAGCGCGAAGGTGGAGGCGGTGCCGGCGGCGACAGCCTCCCGCTCCACCGCCTTGGACAGGGTATCGCGCCAGTGCGCCACGAGCCGCGCCAGCACGAGCCGGCGGTGGACCGGGGCGATGGCGTGGGGCGCGGCGAGCACCGGGGCGTCCTCGGAGAAAGCGAGCGCGTCCTCGTCCACGTCGCCGAGGGGCACGATGCGCGGCAGCAGCAGCGCCGTTCCGCCCGACGCCTCCAGCAGCGCCTCGGCGAAGAGCCGCCCGGCGCGGCGGGTGGGCAGGAAGACGGTGGCGCCCGCGAGCGCGAGGGGATCGGTCCGCGGCGCGAAGCCTTCCACCAGCGCGCCGTCCAGCAGGGCACGCGCGAGCACCGGCAGGAAGGGCGCGGAAGGCGGAATGGTCAGCACGCGCGGCACGGCTTCACTCCAGTGGAGGCGCAGGCGCCTTTTCGCTCAGGCGCCGCGCGGGCTTCTTCGTGGCCTTCGCTCAAGCGCCGCGCGGGCTAGGGAAACCCTCAATCGCTCGACCGCTCGATGGCCTCCTCGGCCAAGGCGATGGCGTCGGGCGTGCCCACGTGCATCCAGATGCCGTCGAGGCGCAAGCCGAACAGTCGTCCCGCCGCCCCTGCGCGATCGAACACGCGGTTGAGCGAGAAGGCGCCCTCGGGGGTGCCCTCGAACAGCTCCGGCTTCAGGATCGCGGCGCCGGCATAGACGAAGGGGGCGATGGTGCGCTCGCCCCGGCGCTCCAGATGGCCGAGCTTGTCCATCTGGAAATCGCCCATGCCGTCATAGCCGATGGAATGGGCCGCGGAGGCGAGGAGCAGCAGCGCATCCATCCGCTCCGGGTCGAACTGCTCCATGAGCCGGATGAGGTTGAGCCGTGCGCCCTCGATCCAGATGGTATCGGAATTGATGACGAGGAAGGGCTTTCCACCCATCAGGGGCAGCGCCTTGCGCACGCCGCCGCCGGTCTCCAGCAGAACCCCGCGCTCGTCCGAGAGGACGATGTCCGGTGCGCCCGTGCGCGCCTTGAGATGCGCCTCCAGCATGTCCGCATGGTGGTGCAGATTGACGATGGCGCGCGGAATGCCCGCGGCCGCGACACGGTCCAGCACATGGTCCACCAGCGCGCGCCCCTCGACCTCCACCAGCGGCTTCGGGCGGGTGTCGGTGAGCGGCCGCATGCGGGTGCCGAGGCCGGCGGCCAGCACCATGGCGGTATCGATCCGGACGGTTCCGGCGGCGGGCGGGTCAAGCAGCGTGTCGGGGGCAGCGGTCACGCGGAGAGGTCCTTCGATGGCAGCACCGCCTCATACCACATGCGCAGCGATCCCAGCTCCTCATGGGCGAGACAGCGCGCGAGATGACGGCGGATGCGCGGCAGGTGCTTGAGATAGTGCGGCTTGCCATCGCGGTCGTTGAGGCGGGTGAAGATGCCCAGGATCTTGCTCGCCCGCTGGGCGCCCATCAGCGCATAGGTGCGGGCGAAGCTGCGGGGATCGAAGGTCGGATCCGCCTCGCGGCGCAGGGCCACGTAGCGGGCGACGAGATCGAGTTCCAGCTCCTCCGGCACGTCCACCCGCGCATCCTGCGCCAGCGACACCACGTCGTAGGCGGCCGGCCCCATCACCGCATCCTGGAAATCGATGAGGCCGATGCGGCGCAGCCCCTCGCGGCGGGGCAGCCAGATGAGGTTGGGGGAGTGATAGTCGCGCAGCACCCAGGTGGGCGGCTCGGCCATGGCCGGGTTCAGCGCGCTCCGCCACAGCAGGCGGAATTCCTCCCGCACCACGCCGTCCAGCCGGATGCCACGGGACGGCAGATACCAGTCCAGCATCAGGTCGATTTCGGTGAGCATGGCGGCGACGTCGTAGGACGGCAGCGCCCGCTCCACCCGGGGTGCGATGTTCAGCGTGCGCGGCAGGGGGCGGCTGTGCAGGGTGGCGAGCACCTCCACCGCCAGGCGATAGCGCTCCGGCACCGGGGCGGGCGGGGTGCCGGCCACCACGAATTCCGGGCCGAGGTCTTCCAGCACGAGGATGCCGGCTTCGAGGTCCGCCGAATAGATCAGCGGCGCGGAGAGCCCCTGCGCCAGGAGCGCCCGGTCCATGGCGACGAACGGCTTCACGTCCTCCGCCAGATGTACGAGCTGGCTGTAGGGCAGGCCGCGCTTCAGCGGCGGCCCGTCCGGCTGGCGCGGCGCATTCATGACGATGGCCGAGCGGTCGCCGAGCACGAGGCGGCTGTAGGACCGCGAAGAGGCGTCGCCCTGCAGGAAGCGGTGGGCCGCCTCGGCAAAGCCGCTCTGCTCGATGAGGGATTGCGCGATCATCAGCCGGTCGAGCCGCGGGCCGAAGCTGCCGTAGCCGGTGACGATGGCAATGCGCGCCTCGGGGCCGAGATCGGCCGCGTCCCGCGTGCCGGCGGCGAGGTAGAGCGCCACGTCGAGCCGGTCGGCCGGCAGGCGCTCCTCGGCGCGCTCGGGCCATTCCACCAGCAGCAGCGCGTTGTCGCGCAGCTCGTCCCAGCCCAGTTCGTCGAGCTCGTCCGGCTCCTGGATGCGGTAGAGGTCGGCGTGAACCACCCGGCCGCGGGGAAAGTCGTAGGAGATCAGGATCGGGAAGGTGGGGCTCGGCACGTCCACGCCGGCATCGTCGGCGAAGGCGCGGATGAGCGCTCGGGCCAGCTCCGTCTTGCCGGCGCCGAGGTCGCCGGTGAGGGTGATGGTGTCCTTGCCCCCGAACCAGCTGGCGATGAGGGCGGCGAGGCGGCTGGTGGCGGCGAGGTCCTTCAGCACCACGCGGCAGGCCACCGGCTGGCCTTCGAGGCGTTCGAGCAGGATGCTCATTCGGCAGCCTCCCGCCGGCGCTCGCCATCGAGGGGGAAGATGCAGGTGGCGAGCGTCCCGCGCGTGGCGGAGGCCGGCCCCACCGTGACCGAGCCGCCGTGCAGGCTCACGAAGGAGCGCACGATGGCAAGGCCGAGGCCAACCCCGCGATGGCGCGGGCCGGCGCTGCGGCTCTCGAACCGGTCGAACAGCGTCTCCCGCACCTCCGCCGGGACGCCCGGCCCTTCGTCGCGCACGGTAAACACCAGCGCCCCCTCGCGCCGCGCGGCGCCGAGCGTCACCGTGCCGCCCTCGGGCGAGACGGCGATGGCGTTGGACAGGAGATTGAACAGGATCTGCCGCAGCCGCCGCGCATCGGCGACGAAGGTGCCGGCCGCAGGATCGATAATCACCGCGAGGGAAAGCCGCGCCTCGTCCACGCTGTCGCGCACCGCCTCGGCGACCGAGAGCACAAGCTCGCGCACGTCCACCTCAGCGAGGTCCAGCTCCATGGCGCCGGCATCGATGGTGGCGAGGTCGAGGATGTCGTCGATGAGGGCGCGCAGCAGGTCCGAGGACTGGCGCATGTGGTCGAGATAGTCGCGCTGGCGGTCGTTGAGCGGGCCGGCAAGGCCCTCGCGCAGCATGTCGGCATAGCCCATCAGGGTGTTGAGGGGCGTGCGCAGGTGGTAGGAGACGTGGCCGACGAAGGCGTTCTTCAATTTGTCTGCCGCCTCCAGCGCCTCGGCGCGCTCGGTCAGCGCCCGCTCCCGCTCGGTGCGCGCGCGCTCGATCTGCACGCTGTCGGTCACATCGCGGAAGGTCACCATGGTGCCGCCGTCGGGCAGCGGCTGGGTGGCGCCGTCGAGCACGCGGCCGTCCGGCCGCTCGATGCGCAGGGTGGTGGCATCGCGCGGGCCGATGGCCGTCACCGCCTGGCGGATGCGGGAAAAGGCGGCCGTCTCGCCATAGAGCGGGCGGCACATGGCGGCCACCGCGTCCACATGGGGCTTGTCGCCCATGGCCTGGGCATCGAGGGACCAGAGCGCGAGGAAGGCCTCGTTGTAGAGGTTGAGCCGCCCGTCCGCGCCGAACACCGCCACCGCCTCGGCGAGGCCGTCCAGCGTCTCGCCCTGGATGCGGATGAGGCTGTTGTAGCGGCTCTCCAGCGCCAGGTGTTCGGAGAGATCGTCGAACAGATAGGTGATGCCGCCCTCGGCATTGGGCGTGATGACCACCCGCAGCATCTGCCCGCCGGGCAGGTGCCACCAGTCGTTCACCGGCTCGATGGCGCGATACGCCTCGCGCAACTGCGCGCGCCATGCGCGGAAATCCGCCTGCTCAGGCACCTTGCGGCGGCGGCGCAGGTCTTCGAGGATCTCGCTCTCCGGCGGGCGCTGGTCGAGCAGGCCGGGAGAAAGATCGAACAGCCGCTCATACGCCGCATTGTGGAACACGAGGCGCTCGTCTGCGCCGAAGATGGCCACGGCGGTGGTCAGCTGGTCCAGAGTGCGCTGGTGGGCGGCGACGGTGCGGGCCGTCTCGGCCTTCGCGGCATCCTCGCCGGTGACATCGATGGCGATGCCGGCGGTGCCGAAGGCGCCGGCCACCTCCACCACGTCCATCTGCCGGCGCTGGCCGCTGGCCACCGCCTTCACCCGCTGGCGGAAGGTGCCGGCCGTCCCTTCGGCGGTCAGAGCGGCGCTGCGGATGCGGGCGTCGAGGAGGTCGAGGCCCGCCGCGCGCGCCTCTTCGGAGGAGGGCGCGCCCACCGCCGTGGCGAAGGCGGGGTTCACATAGACCAGCGTGCCGTCCGGGCGGCGCAGCCAGGCCGGAGCCGCGGCGGCATCGAGGGCGGCGGCGAGGCCATGGGCCATCCGCTCCGCCTCGGCGAAATCGGCAGCCTCGGCCTTTGCGGACGTCTCCGCAGCATCGGCCGGGCGTACGAGCAGCACGCCCGCGCCGCCGAGACTGCGCCCCTCGAGGCGCATGGGGCC
>JAEWBL010000290.1 GCA_023391175.1 Pseudomonadota bacterium | reverse complement strand
CCCGCGCTATTGGCCGTTGGGGGCGGCGGGCGCACCCTCGGCCGCGGGTTCCGCTTCGGCCGGCGCAGCAGGCTGGGGACGGGGACGCGGCGCGGCGGGACGGGGCGCGGGATTCGCCGGGGGCGTAGCCTGCGCGGCCGGGGTTCGCACCGGAGGACGGGCGGGCGGCAGTGGCGCGGAGGGCGGCGGAGCGATGACCTCAGGCTCCTCGGCCGACGGCGCGGCGGACGGCGCGCCAGCGGAAGGTCCTGTCGCGGCAGGCGCGCCGGGCTGGGCCGCGTGGTTCGGATCAGACTGCAGAAGCATGCCGAACGGGCCGGTGCGCGGCGGCGGACCACCGGTCATGCCCCGGTTGCGCGCGTTGCGCTCCCACACCGGCGAATATTTGGTGATGAGGCTGGCGTACCGCCCCTCGTTCATGTTGGCGATGATGTGGGTCGGATCGCCAAAGATCGCCGCCTGCGGGCAATAGCTTGCCGTGCAGCCGGTGAAGTCCACCAGCGCGGAGGCGACCAGGCCGTAGGGATCCTGCTCCAGCGGGCGGCGCCAGGCGATGATCCGCTCGGTCAGGTAGTCGGCCTTGCGCCGACGCACGAACTCGAACGCATCTTCGACCAGAGCCATGCGCGCGCGCACCATCGAGCGGGCGGACGCCACCGTGTCGGGCCGCTCGAACAGTACCGCTTCGCACACCTGGATGAGGGAGGGGTCGGCACCGAGGCAGCCCAGCGCCGACTGGGCGGCGGCGCCATCGAGAGCCGAGGCCCGGGCTTCCAGCGCCCGCGCCTCCGAGATGGCGGCGGCCTGGATGATCTGCTTGAGCATGGCGCTGCCCACCGACAGGCCCCCGAGCAGGATGCCGATGAGCACGAGCAGCGTCAGCGGATTCTCATTGGGCTCCGAGCGCACGAACAGCACGAAGACGAACACGGCGCCGATGACCATGGCGGCCAGCACGACCCAGCCGGGCACGTCGAAATTGCTGTTCAGAATGCTGAGGGTTCGGTCAATCCATTCTGCCATGGCGCCCTCCGCGACGCTGCCCGCAGGCCGGGGCGAACGCCATTGGCCTGATTCCGGTTCCCGCTCCGGACATGCCTTTACGGCCGCCGGTCGGGGCGCGGATAATTGTCCGGTCCGCCGTGCAAGGCAACGCGGCGGACCGGCGCGCGACCCTCATGGTAAAGGAAAACCCGCAGCCGGCCGCTGCGTTCAGTGCGGCCGCAGCACGGAGGCGTCGAAGCCTCCATAGAGGTAGATCACCGCGACGGCGACCAGAAAGACAGCAAGCGCGGTGCGCGCGACGCCCCAGCAGGAGCGGCGATGGGCATAACCTTGGCTGAGATCCATGATGGATAGCGGCTCTTTCGACGAATCCCCCGCGGCACGAACAACGTCCCGCATCGCAACATTGATTAAGAATTTATGAACGCTTCGGCAAGGCCCGCGCCATGCCTTCTGCGAACGGCTCGCATGCAGAACCGGAGACTGCCGCTATCCACAGGGGGACTCGCGGAGGAGCCCGTCCTTTGCGCATGCGAAATTCCGCCGGGATGGGATAGGACTTTGCACATGAACGCCGCCCCCACCTCCGATTCGTCCGCCGGCTCCTCCCCTCTGCCCGACGAGGAGGCCGCAGCGGCGCTGCTCCTGCGCCTCGCGGGGGAAGCCGGACCGGGCAAGAGCATCGGTCCCATGGATGCGGCGGTGGCGCTGATGCCGAAGGACGAGTGGCAGCGGGCGCTGCCGGTGGTGCGGCGCGTGGCCGTGCGCCTGGCGCTGGAAGGCCGGCTGATGATCTATCGCAAGGGCAAGCCGGTGGACCCGTCCGATTTCCGGGGCGTCTACCGCATCGGTCTGCCGAGGAACGACTAGGGCAGGCGGTGAACGCTCAGGGCGCGGGAAACAGCGCGCTGGTCTTGCCCGACAGATAATAGGCGACGAGGCCGACCCATTCCTTGAGGGACACATCCGCCACGTCGAGCCCGGAGGCGGTGCGCGAGAAGGTCTCGTTGAGCTGATCCGGGCCGATGGTGCGGAAATCCACCGGATAGGGGATCACGTCGAATCCCACCTTGCGGAAGCAGCCGACCGCGCGCGGCATGTGGAACGCGCTCGTCACCAGCAGCCAGCGCTCGCCCGGCCTGGCTTGAGCAGTTCCTTCGAGAAAAGCGCGTTCTCGGCGGTGTTGCGGGAACGGCTTTCAAACTCCACCCGCTCCGGGGCAATTCCGAGTTCCGGCAAGGCGATCATCGTCATCCGGGCTTCGGTGAGGGTTTCCGAGTTGCCCTTGCCGTTGCCGCCGGAGAAGACGAGCCGGGCATCCGGGTATTTCCGCGCCAGCGCCCCGAAGGCGATGGCCCGCTCGCCGGCATTGGCATAGGCCGGCACGCCCCGCGCAATGCCCACGTCGGCCACCTCAGCCCCACCGAGAATGATGACGCCCGTGATCGGCGCATCGCCCCGGTAGAGGGGAAAGCGCTCTTCCAGCGGGCTCAGGAGATAATTCGACAACGGCGAGAAGCCGATCACCCCCCAGCCGACGATGGAGACGGCCAGGAGCCCCATCCCCCATCGCCGCACGCCGGCCAGCGCCAGCAGCAGGCCGAGCCCCCCCAGCAGCATCAGCAGGTTGGACGGCGCGACGAGGAACCAGAACATCTTGGAGACGGCGAAGAAGGAATCCATGCCACGCTTTCGGGGCGCCGGCGGCGCCGGTCAGGCCAGTTCGACCACCTTGCCTTCGCGCAGGGTGACGCGCCGGTCCATCCGGGCGGCGAGGTCGAGGTTGTGGGTGGCGATGAGGGCGGCGACGCCGGTCGCCCGCACCAGCTCCGCCATGGCACCGAACACGTGGTCCGACGTCTTGGGGTCGAGATTGCCGGTGGGCTCGTCGGCCAGCAGCAGGCGGGGCGCATTGGCGAGGGCGCGGGCGATGGCCACACGCTGCTGCTCGCCGCCCGACAGCTCCGAAGGGCGATGGGTGAGGCGCGCGCCGAGGCCGAGATAGGAGAGCAGTTCCTTGGCCCGCGCTTCCGCTTCCTTCTTGCCGAGGCCGCGGATCATCTGCGGCATCGCCACGTTTTCCAGCGCCGTGAACTCGGGCAGGAGATGATGGAACTGGTAGACGAAGCCGATGGAGAGGCGACGGATTCGGGTGCGCTCCGCATCCGGCAGGCGGGCGGTGGGCGCGCCGTCGATGAACACCTCGCCGGCATCCGAATGCTCCAGCAGCCCGGCGATATGCAGCAGCGTCGACTTGCCGGAGCCGGACGGCGCGACGAGCGCCACCGACTGTCCGTGGGTGATGCCGAGGTCGGCGCCGCGCAGGATCTCCAGCGCCCCCTGCCCCTGCGCATAGCGCCGCACCACGCCGGACAGGGCGAGCGCGAACTGGGGACGGGCGCCGGAGCCGGAGGCGCGGCCCGGGGAGCGGCCTTCGGGCGGGGTGGGCATATCCATCACTCGTACCTCAGGGCTTCCACCGGATCGAGCCGGGCGGCCCGCCAGGACGGATAGAGCGTGGCCAGGAACGAGAGCGCCATGGCCATCAGCACCACGGACGAGGTTTCGCCGAAGTTCATCTGCGCCGGCAGGCGGGAGAGGTAGTAAAGCTCCGGCGAGAACAGCTCGGTGGAGGTCAGCCAGGAGATGAACTGGCGGATGCTCTCGATGTTGATGCACACGACCACGCCCAGCAGCAGCCCGGACAGGGTGCCCACCACGCCGATGGACGCGCCGGTGATGAAGAAGATGCGCATGATGGAGCCCTGCGTGGCGCCCATGGTGCGCAGGATGGCGATGTCGTGCCCCTTGTCCTTCACCAGCATGATGAGGCCGGAGACGATGTTGAGCGCCGCCACCAGCACGATCAGCGTGAGGATGAGGAACATCACGTTCCGCTCCACCTGCAGTGCGCCGAAGAAGGTGGCGTTCCGCACGCGCCAGTCCACCAGATAGACAGGCCGCTCGGCCGCGCTCTGGATCGCGGCGCGCAGTTCGCCCACGTCGTCCGGATTGTCGAGATAGACCTCGATGGCGTTCACGTCGCCATTGCGGTTGAAATAGGCCTGCGCCTCCGGCAGCGGCATGAAGACGAAGGCGCTGTCGTATTCCGACATGCCCACCTCGAACACCGCGGCGATCTTGTAGACCTTGATGCGCGGCGAGGTGCCCATGGGCGTCACCGCGCCGCGCGGGGCGACGAGGGTGATGTTGTCGCCGGCGCGCAGGGACAGCTGGTCGGCGAGGCGCTTGCCGATGGCGATGCCCTGCCCCTGGTCGAAATTCTCCAGCGTGCCCTGGCGGATGTTGTGGGCCACCGACGGCAGGCCGCGCAGGTCCTTCTCCGCCATGCCGCGCACCAGCACGCCCGAGGCGCCGAAGGGCGAGGAGGCGAGCGCCTGCCCCTCCACCAGCGGCACCGCGAGGCGGATGCCGTTGAGCGCGGCGATGCGCGCCGCCACCGACTTGTAGTCGGTGAGCGGGCTTTCCAGCGGCTGGACCAGCACATGGCCGTTGAGGCCGAGGATCTTGCCCAAGAGTTCCTGCCGGAAGCCGTTCATCACCGCCATGACGATGATGAGCGTCGCCACCCCCAGCATGATGCCGAGGAAGGAGAAGCCGGCGATGACCGAGATGAAGCCCTCCTTGCGGCGGGCCCTGAGGTAACGCAACGACAGCATCCACTCGAACGGCGCGAAGGGGCGCGTACCGGTGGTGTCCCCGCCTGCCCTCGCCGCCGCATGGGTTGCCGTCATGCCTTCAGCCTCTCCACAATGTCGCTCGCGGCGATCGGCTCGCGGGAGCCGTCCACCCGGCGCTTCAGTTCCACCTTGCCCTCGGCGAGGCTCTTGGGCCCGACCAGGATCTGCCACGGCAGGCCGATGAGATCGGCGGTGGCGAACTTGGCGCCGGCGCGCTCCTCGGTGTCGTCGTACAGCACGTCGTAACCGGCAGCGGTCAATTCCGCGTAAAGGGCGCCGCAGGCGGCATCCGTCGCACTGTCCCCGACCTTGAGGTTCAGGATGCCCACCTGGAAGGGCGCCACGGCGTCCGGCCAGATGATGCCGTTGTCATCGTGAGACGCCTCGATCATGGCCGCCACGAGGCGCGAGGGGCCGATGCCGTAGGAGCCCATGTGGATGGTGTGCTCCTTGCCATCCGGGCCGAGCACCTTGGCGCCGAAGGGTTCGGAATATTTCGTGCCGAAATAGAAGATGTGGCCCACCTCGATGCCGCGCGCGGCGAGGCGGCGCGCCTCGGGGATGGCCTCGAAGGCCGCTGTGTCGTGCTTCTCGGAGGTCGCGGCATAAAGCTGCGTCCAGCGGTCGAACACGCTTTGCAGGCCGGCGGGATCGTCGAAGTTCACGTCGGCCGGGGGCGGCGCCATGTCGAGATAGTCGCCATGGCAGAACACCTCGCTCTCGCCGGTGGAGGCGAGGATGATGAACTCGTGCGAGAGGTTGCCGCCGATCGGTCCCGTGTCCGCCACCATCGGAATCGCTTTCAGGCCCATGCGGGCGAAGGTGCGCAGATAAGCGACGAACATCTTGTTGTAGGAATGGCGGGCGCCGGCCGCGTCGAGATCGAAGGAATAGGCATCCTTCATCAGGAACTCGCGCGAGCGATAGACGCCGAAGCGCGGGCGCACCTCGTCCCGGAACTTCCACTGGATGTGGTAGAGGTTGAGGGGCAGCGCCTTGTACGACTTCACATAGGCGCGGACGATCTCGGTGATCATCTCCTCGTTGGTGGGGCCGAACAGCATCTCGCGATCGTGCCGGTCGCGGATGCGCAGCATCTCCTTGCCGTAGTCGTCGTAGCGGCCGCTCTCGCGCCAGAGGTCTGCCGACTGGATGGTCGGCATGAGCATCTCGATGGCGCCGGCGCGATTCTGCTCCTCGCGGATGATGTTGCAGACCTTGTTCAGCACGCGGTGGCCGAACGGCAGCCAGGCGTAGATGCCGGCCGATTCCTGCCGGATCATGCCGGCGCGGAGCATCAGCCGGTGCGAGACGATCTCCGCCTCCTTGGGCACCTCGCGCAGAATGGGAAGGAAATAGCGGGACAGTCGCATCGGGTGGCTCGGACTCTCGTGCGGAGGGAAATCAGGCTGGCGGGAGTGAAAGCGGAAGGGCGGCCAAAACACAAGGGCGGCGGCGCGAATGCGGTGCCATGCAACCATATTGCGGCGCAGCGAACGACTTATTGCGGCGCAAGGATGACAAACGACAGATTCTTGTTCTATTTTCCCCTCGCACAAGAAAGGGGACCGTCACCAGCCGGCCAGACGGCGGTGAATGCGGTCCAGGTCTCGGGAGGAGAGGTAAGAAAAAGCCGACCGACGGCCGCCTTTGATGGCGCATACGGAATCGGCATCACGGATTGGCCGCGCGGCCCTCAAAAAGCGGACTTAGATCTGCAGGCAGCGCTGGACCCGTGGATTAAAAAAGGCGAGGCCCGCTCGGGGCCTCGCCTTTTTCTTTGGGCACGACGTGGGGCGAGGCCCGCACGGGGCCACGCCTTTTCCTTTTTTGGGTTGGTTGATGCCAGTCCCGCACACGTCGCACGGTCTCCCCCGCCTCACCCATCGTCATTCCCCGCCTTGTGCGGGGGATCCACGGTTCGGCCGGGGTAGCTCTTTCCATTGAGGCACAGGACGAGCGGAAGAGTGGATCGCCCGGACGAGCCGGGCGATGACGGCGCCAAGAGAGAATGACCTGCGAGAGCCCACGCGGGCGGCGGGCCACGCTGTCAGGAATCACACCGCTGCCACAGCGCCCTAATAGTTCGCCCAGAGCCCGGGGCTCGCGATCTCTGCGAGGTTTCCGTCCGGATCGCGGAAATAAAGGCTCGTCGAGCCCTTCGGCCAATGCACCTCGCCCTCGATGGCGACGCCATGGGCCGTGAGGTGGGCGCGCCAGCGTTCCATGTCGGCGGCTTCGGCGGAAAAGGCGAAGTGGAGCCGGCCGGCGCCGTCGTGGGGCGGGATGGCGCCGCCGAAGGGCAGTTCGATGGCTTGATCGGCAGAGCCGCGCACGAACAGCAGCAGCACGGTGCCGCCCACCGGATAGGCCGCGAAGCGGGCATCCGAGAGCATGGGGACAAGCCCAAGCACGCCTTCGTAGAAGGCGCGCGCCCGGTCGAGGTCGTCCACGTAAAGGCCGGTTTCCAGCACCCGGCCGAGGGGCGGCGCAGAGTGCGCTGTCCCCTCCCCGTCAGCCACGCTGCGCCCTCACCAGAGGTTGAGGGTGGCGCGGGCTTCCTCGGACATGCGGCCCTGATCCCACGGCGGATCGAAGGTGATGTCCACCTTCACGTCCGAGATGCCGGGCACGGCCGCAACCGCGCTCTCCACCATGCCGGGCAGTTCGGCCGCGGCTGGGCAG
>JAEWBL010000257.1 GCA_023391175.1 Pseudomonadota bacterium | reverse complement strand
CGGGTACACCTATTCCGGCCATCCTGGCGGCTGCGCCGCGGCGCTCGCCAACCTGAAGATCATGCACGAGGAAAAGCTGGTGGACCGGGTGCGGACCGATATCGGCCCCTACCTGCAGGAACGCTGGCTGAAGCTTGCCGAGCACCCGCTGGTGGGCGAGGCGCGCATGGTGGGCCTCGTCGGCGCGCTGGAGCTGACCCCGGACAAGGCCACCCGCGCCGCCTTCGCAGCGGAAGAGGGCACGGTCGGCCTCATCTGCCGCGACTTCTCCTTCCGCGAGGGGCTGGTGATGCGCGCGGTGCGCGACGGCATGATCCTCGCCCCGCCCTTCACGCTGTCGCACGAGGAGGCGGACGAACTGGTCGCCACCGCCTGGCGGGTGCTGGACCTCACCCACGCGGAGCTCATCAAGCGCGGCCTGATGGTTCCGGTTCCGCGGGTGCCAGCGAAGGCCGCCTGAGCGCGCGAACGGCAAAGCCGAAGTCTAGGATGGCGGAGGCGGGGCAACGGCCAAGTTTTTGCCCCACGTTGTTCGAAGTCCTGTGACGGCTTCCGAAGCTGTTGCGTGCTCTTGGGAACGTTTTTGCATCGAGGACTGTTTCTGCTGCGATCTTAACGCAGCAGGAGAGGTAAGATGCGAAAGACGTTGCTGATGAGTACCGTGATCGCCGCCCTTGCGGCTCCCGTGATTGTTCCCGCCGCGGCGTTCGCCCAGGCCTCCACCGCCACCGGCGCGGTGGGCGGCGCGGCTGTCGGCGCCGTGGTCGGCGGCCCTGTGGGTGCGGTGGTCGGCGGCGTGGTCGGCGCCGGCGTCGGCGCGGCGGGCGAACCGCCCCAGGAAGTGCGCACCTACGTGATGAAGGAGCGCCGCCCCTCCGTCCGCATGGAGCAGGAAGTGGTGGTGGGCCGCCAGCTGCCGCCCAACGTGACGCTCTACGACATCCCGCAGAACAGCGAGTATGAATACACGGTCGTCAACGACCGCCGCGTCATCGTCGAGCCCAAGACCCGCAAGGTGGTCTACATCGTCGAGTGACGAAAGCTCTGGTACCGCGTCGAAGGCGCCGTCCGAAAGGGCGGCGCCTTTGGCGTGTCAGGCGACCGGAGCGGACTCGGCGAAGGTCGGATGCGCGGCGCTGAAGGCCTCGAACCACGCGACGAGCTTGGGATGCTTGGCTCGCCAGTCCCCCCCGAAGCGGAAATCGAACCAGCCCAGCGCACAGGCCAGCGCGATGTCGCCGACGTTGGGGGTGCCGGAATAAGGCGTGACTTCCGCCTCCAGCGCATCGATCGCGCGGAGGCGCTTGCCGGCCTGATGTTCCAGCCAGCGCTCTTCGTGCTTCTCCTGCGGGCGGAAGCGCGCCTCATAGAGGATCAGGATGCCCGCATCCATCATGCCGTCCACGAGGGCCTCCCGGCGCAGGACCTTGATGCGCGCGGCCGGCTCGGTGGGCAGGATGCGCCCGTCGCCCGCCAGATGGTCCAGATAGGCGAGGATCACCGACGAATCGAACAGGACCTCTCCATCTCCGGTCAGCAGGGCGGGAATCTTCCCGAGCGGGTTCTGCTGGCGCAGCGTGTCGTTGGGGTCGAGCGTGTCGGCGGCCTCCAGCTCGAGCGGAATGCCGAGAATGCCGGCGGCGACGCGCACCTTGCGCACGAAGGGAGAGGTCGGGGAGTGGCGGAGCAGCATGGGAGGGGCATCCGGATGAGAATGCCCTTCCCTAGATCGTTTGAGCCCGTTGTGAAAAGAGCAAATCGCGCGGGCTCAGGGCGCGGGAGTGACGGTGACGAGGCTGATTTTGGTGCGCGTCACGGCCCGGCCGCGGATACTCGCACGGATGGTCTGATCCGTAAGCGCGCGGCGCGCCATGCCGCCCTCCACGTCGATCCGCTGTGTCTGCCGGATATCCAGCCCGACCCGGGCGAGCATCTGTTCCGTATCCCTCGGGCTGACGCCGTCCGCATGTCCCGGTGGGGCGCCGAACTGGCCAACCACGTCCTGCGTGGCGGCTTTTATGGCATCGGGGTCGAGCGTGTCGGTGTAGATGAGGGTGAAGCGATCGGGCCGAGCGTCAGGAGCGAGCTGCATCACCGTTTGAGTGGCGACGCTGCCCCCCAACGGGTTCGGCATGGCGCCGGCGAGGCGATCCACCTGACCCGGTTTCAGGACCGTGTTCTGCGCCGAGGCGAAGATGGGAAGAGGATCGAGCCAGGCTGCTGCTGCCTCCGCACCACGCGGCTCCAGCATCACGGCAAGCGCCAGCCGGACCAGCGGCACCATCTGCGGCTTGTTGGCGACGTCAGCCATCATGCGTTCGCCGTAGCCGGAGACAGTGGCGCGCACCTCCGCCTCATTCACCACGCGCACCGGCAAGCCGGTCGCGTCGGTGACGCCATCCACGGTGAGGTTCCGGAACGGGGCGAGGGCCGTTGCCGCGAGTTGCAGGGACCCGATGTTGCCTTCCAGAGCGGTTTCGCGCAGCACCAGCGTGACTCGATATCCCGCGCCTTCGCGCGCCGCATAGGTGAGGTCGTAGCGCTGGGTCAGGCGCCCCTTCTGCGGTGCGGGACCGCCGTCGTCGCTGGCGGTGGTGGTCACGTCCACCCGCCACCGGCTGCCGATCGCCGGTGCGAACGGCTGGGCCCATTGCGTAGCGGCGGGGGTCGTCTGGGGCGCGGGCTTCTGCGCCCCCTGCGAAGCTGGCTCGGCGATGGCGGGGCCGGCGAGAAGCAATGCTGCCACGAGGCCAAAGGCCCTCACGCGCATGAGCCTCCTCTGTAGCCGCCGTCCCTCTGCCCCGAGCGCTCCGTGCCGCGCGACGATCCCCGTCATGCCCTGACCCCCGAGCCGGGCTCAACCCCCGGCGGTAAGCCAGGATACACGCACGCGGCCGGCCCCGTCCCGCGCCAACAGGGGCGCGAGGGCATTGAGCACCGTTTTCATCTCATCCGCGAGCGTGAAGGGCGGATTGACGATGATGAGGCCGGAGCCGGAAAGCGTGTCGAGCGCGCGCACCTGCGCGAAGTCCAGCTCCACCCGGAGAGTCTTCGGCAGCCTGAGGTGGGCTACGTCGCGGCGAAAGGCGTCCACCGCGCGCAGGTCCTTGATGGGATACCAGAGCATGAAGATGCCGGTGGCGAACCGCCGGTGCGCCGCCTCCAGTCCCGCCACCATGCGCTGGAACTCGCCGGGCTCCTCGAACGGCGGGTCTACCAGCACCACGCCCCGCCGTTCGCGCGGGGGAAGGTGGGCGGCGAGCGCCTGCCAGCCGTCCTGGGCGAGGATCTTCACCCGACCCTCGGCGCGCGGGTCCTCGCCCACGCGCTTCTCCAGCTTCGCCCGCTCCTCCTTGTTCAGCTCGCAGAACAGGAACTTGTCCTGCGACCGCGACAAAGCGAGGGCGAGGGCCGGCGAGCCGGGATAGAGCTTGCGGCCGCCTTCACGCAGCGCGCGCACGCAATCGAGATAGGGCGCGAGCAGCGCCGCGGCGGGGGCGGGGAGGGTGCCGGCGTCCTGCGCGGCCAGCACCGCCTCGATGCCCGCATCCGCCTCGCCGGTCTTGCGGGCGTTGATGCCGTCAAGGTCGTATAGCCCGGTGCCGGCGTGGGTGTCGAGCACGCGATAGGGCGCGTCCTTCTTGCCGAGATAGGCGAGCACGCGCGCCAGCGCGGCGTGCTTCATGACATCGGCCGGATTTCCGGCGTGGAAGGCGTGGCGATAGTTCATCTCGGCTCGGCGGTGCGCGGAAGGGAATGTGGATGGTGCGGGCAGCTATGACGTAACGGTATTGTGGCCCTCGTGACGCCGTGCGACCGTCCCGGCGTGACGCATGGACGCCGGCGCGTCAAGCGGCAGGGCTCTGCGCGCGGCCCCGCGTCCGCAGGAGGGAAACATGAAGCCTCTCGTTTTCGCGCTGTCCCTTTTCGCCACGCTCGCCGTCGCCGTGCCGGCGTCGGCCCAGCAGATCCCCTCCCTCGTCGGCACCTGGAAGGGGCCGAGCGACGGGGTGGGCATGGAAATGGGCTATGTCACCGCCGATTACGGCCTGGTGGTCGAGGAGCAGCGCGGCCGCTCCTTCAAGGGCAAGGTGATCTATCCGGTGCCCGGCGGCACCAAGTCCGAGCCCATCCACGGCACCATCACGCCGGACCTGAAGACCGTCTATGTGGTGGGCGACGACGGCTTCCACATCGGCACGCTGCAGCCCGACGGCGCGTTCGACCTCTGCTATCTGGAGGTGGACGACGACGACGCGCTGGCCTTGTGCGCGCGCCTCACCAAGCAGCCGTAAGTCAGGTTCGCAAACCGGCCGGCGGGTGCCTCAGCGCCCGCCGCGCACCGGCGGCATCACCATGCGCGAAAGGCGGCAGGAGCGGCGGTCCACCTCGGGGCAGGGCTGGAAGGCGAGGTCGCGGCTGAGGCACACCCGCACTTCCCGGAGCCGGCGCCGGTCGCAATCCACCGAGATCATGCCGGCGTCGAGGCCCGGATTGGCAGCGCGGAAGGCGTCCTCCACCTCCTGCGGCGACACCAT
>JAEWBL010000221.1 GCA_023391175.1 Pseudomonadota bacterium | reverse complement strand
GGGCGACGGAGTTGAACAGCGAGGTGACTTTCTGCAGGTCCGCCAGCGGCGCGTTGGCGACGTAGATCGCATCCTTGTTGCGGATCTGGAAGCCGCGGGCAAGGAACACGAAATTGGGGTCGCGCATGTTCCAGCGATAGATCACGCGCACGTAGCCGTGGCTTTCCAGCGGCTGGGAATCGGGCCGCAGGCGCGCGGCGAAGCGCACCGGCTCGATGCGCATGAGATAGACGCCGGAGGGATCCGCGCGGGAATCGAGCACGCCACCGACGCGGGCCACAGCCTCTTCGAGCGTGATGCCCACCGCGTCGAACGGCACGATGGTCGGGTTTCCGGCGGCGCCGAACACGGTGAAGGTCTGCGGGTCGCGGATGACAACGATCTTGTCCAGAGGACGGACGTAGACGTCCTCCTTGGGATCGTTGAGCAGCGCCTGCATGGGAACGGTGACGGTGTTGCCGCTGCGGCTGAGGCGCACGAACACCTCATGGGCGGGGATCTTGATGCCGCCGGCTGCCGCGATCACGTCGAGCACGCGGTCGCCGCGCGGGGAGAGCGGGACGATCGCACCGGAGGTCGCCTCGCCGAGCACGGTGGCGGCGTTGCTGACGCTGCGCGTGACCACCACGACCACCTGAGGCTCGATGGCCTTGCCGCTCAGCTTCTCGACCACCGCGGTCTCGATCTGCGCCGTGGTGCGGCCGGCCACCGGGATGCGCCCGGCATAGGGCACGGTGATGGAGCCGTCCTGCGCCACCTGCTGCTCGGGGATGGCGGCACTGCGCGAGCCGGTGCCGAGCCGGTCGATGACCGGGCCGGAGAACAGGCCGCCGGCGGCCGCTTCCCAGATGGTGACGGAAATGACGTCACCCACGCCCACCACGTAGCGGGTGGGCGGGCGGTAGTCGCCGAAGCGGCCGCCGAAGGTGGCGGGGCGCTCCTGCGCCAGAAGGGACAGGGTGCGGTCGTCCACGTCCACCAGCAGATAGCGCTGGTCGTCGGAGGGCTGCGCCATTTCGATTTCGACGCGGGAAGGGCCGGAAGAGGGTAGCGCCGTGCAGCCGCTGGTTGCGGCTGCGAGCAGCAGCGAGACGAGAATTTTTTTTGCCGACAACATTGACGCGCTACGGTCCCGCCGCTGGAGGAGCAGGGCTGTTATACATCCCCTCGCCATGCACAGCGACCTAGCCACACAACGTTTAAGGGAGCGTTGCGGTACTGCAACACGTCAACGTTGTCCTACGAAATTGCGCAGTCGGCACGTGCAGTTGCATGGTATCACGGCGCCGTTGACGCCTCGGTTACCAACTGCGTGCCGGTAATAAGGTAACTCTGTCATGTCGCAGCACTTGGTCGCAGCAGCGTCAGGTCGCCCCCGCCGTCCCCTCGCCATCATCAGCGGTGGGTCGAGCGGCATCGGTTTTTGCGTTGCGGAACGCCTTGGGAAAGCGGGCTGCCAGGTTGCGATTCTGGCCCGCGACCCCGCGCGACTCGCCCAGGCGCGGGCGGAACTGGAGGCGCAGCGAATCGCGGTGGTCGCCCACACGCTCGACGTGCGGAATCCTTCGGCATGCACTGCGCTGGTGGACGCCCTCGTTGCGGAGCACGGGCCGCCGCTCTGGGTTGTGACGAGTGCCGGCGTCGTCGAACCGGGCTTCTTCCTGGAGCAGGACCTCGCCGCCACGGCGGCCCAGATGGAAACCAATTTTCTCGGCACCGCGGCTCTCGTGCGTGCAGCATCTCCGTTCATGGTGGCGGCGGGGCGGGGACACATCGCCATGGTTGCCTCGGCGGCCGGGCTGTTCGGGGTCGCGGGCTATGCGGGCTATTGCGCGTCCAAGTTCGCGGTGCGCGGCTTTGCCGAGACCCTGCGCATCGAGCTGGCCGGCGCGGGCGTCGGAGTGACGGTCGCCGTTCCGCCGGACACCGATACGCCCCAGCTCGCCCAAGAGCGGCCGCTGCGCCCCGCCGCGATCGCGCCGTTTGCCGGTGCCGGACGCCCGCTGCCGCCGCAGGTGGTGGCGGCGCATCTCATCCGCACCGCCGAGCGCGGGGGCTTCATTTCCGCTCCGACCGCGCAGCTTGCCGCCATCGCGCGAGTGCAGGGCCTCGCCTCCGGTCTCCTGGCGCGGGTGCAGATGCGGCTGCTACGCCGGCACAAGCCTTGAGTTCTCACCGTCCCAACGCATCCAGCAGCGGCTGGATGGCGGGGCCGTAGCGGCGCCAGCGGCCGACCGAGGTGGCATAGAGCGGTTCGCGCACCTGGGTGATGCTGGCCGTACGCACCGGCCGCTCTGTTTCGTGGAATTTCAGACAGGCCGGGTCCCACGCCTCCCCGCAGGCGGCGATGAGGCGCCGGGCCGCGCCCTCGATATCGGCCACCACCGCCTCGTAATCCATGGGCAGGATGGTGCCTTCCGGCAGCACCTCGTCCCAGTGGGCCATCAGCCCGGCATAGGCGGCGTGGTGGCGGCCGAGCTCGGCGAAATCGTAGCTGTAGGGCAGGTCGTCGCGGAACAGCTTGGAGAAGCAGGAGATGGTCGTGTCCACCGGATCGCGCCGGCAATGGATGATGACGGCGCGCGGGAACAGGATGTGGATGAGGCCGAGGTAGAAGTAGTTGTTGAGCATCTTGTCCGCCACCAGCCGCTTGCCGGGCGCGCGGGCGGGGAGGGCGTCGAGGTAGGCAGAGGTGATCTCCGCCATCTCCGGCCGCTCGATGAGATGCATCAGCTCGGGATAATGGACCATGCCGCCGAAGGCCTGGTCGATGCGGTTCACCGCGCGGTGGAACAGGTCCATCTCGCCGCCACCCTCGATGGCGGGATGGCTGGCGAGAATCTGCTCGACCAGCGTGCTGCCCGAGCGCGGCATGCCGACGATGAAGATGGGCCGGGCCTCGGCATTTCCCATTCCCGCCCGCTCGGCGATGAACGACCGTGTGAAGATGGCCCGGATGCGCTCGAAGGTGGCGAGGGCGGCGGGCTCGTCATAGGTCACCTGCGCGCGCTTGAGCTTCGCGCCGGCGATGAACTGGTCCATGGCCTCGGTGTGGCGGCCGAGGTCGTCATAGGCCTTGCCGAGGGCGTAATGGAGCGGGATGCGCTCCACCTCGCCGGTCTCGCACGACAGCGCCGATTCCAGCGCCGCCACCATGTCGTCCTCCGGCCGCACCTTGCGGGCCGCTACGAGGTTGATGCGGCTGTTGACGGAGGCGGGGTCCTTGGCCAGCGCCTGCTCGAACAGGGCGCAGGCGCCGCGCAGGTCGCCGGTCTCCATCAGCAGCAGGCCGAGCACGTTCAGGGCGTCGAGATCGTCCGGGGCGAGGGCCAGCGCCCGGCGGGCGGCGTCCATGGCCTCCTCGCCGCGCTCGAGATCGCGCAGGATGCGGGCGAGGAGGACGAGGGTCGGCACATGGTGCGGATTGGCCCGGAGCGCACGCTGGCACGCCGAGCGCGCGCCTTCCGCCTTGCGCTCGTTGAGCAGCCCCTGCGCCAGATAGAAGGCCGGCTCCGGCCGCTCCGGCGCCGCGGAAATGGCAAGGGCCAGCACCGCGAAGGCCTCTTCGCTCCGCTCCTGCGCGAACAGAGAGAGGGCGAGGGAATTGTAGGGCTCCACATAGTCCCGCCGTTGGCCGATGGCCGTGTGGAAGGCGGCATCCGCCTCGCGGAAGTCGCCCTGCTCGCGCAGCACGTTGCCGAGGTTGTTCCAGGCCTCGGGATAATGCCCGCGCTGGTCCAGCGCGGCGCGGAAGGCGGCGATGGCCTCGCCCGGACGGCCCTGGGCGCGCAGGGCATTGCCGAGATTGTTGTGCGCCTCGGCGAAAGTGGAACGCAGCGCGATGGCCCGGCCGTAGCAGGCGATGGCCTCCTCCAGCGCGCCGGTCTCGAACAGGGCGATGCCAAGATTGTTGTGGCCGGCCGCATAGGCCGGGTCCGCCGCCACCGCCGTGCGCCCGGCGGCGATGGCGCCCGCCCGGTCGCCGGTCTGGCGGCGCATCTCGCACAGATTGCTGTGGTAGGAGGCGCGGCCGGGATCGCTCTCGGCCGCCCGTGCCATGAAGGCGACGGCTTCCTCCGTGCGACCTGTCTGCGCGAGGATGACTCCGACAAGGTGCGCCGCCTCGGCGGTCGTCGCCTGCTGGCCGAGCACCGCGCGCTGGACGATGGCCCGCGCCATCGCTTCGGCACCGGCCCGGTCGCCGGCGTGGTAGAGCTCCCATGCCCGTTCCAGCGTCGGCAGCGGCCCGGCGCGATCCGCGCCCATCCCCCGCGCCTTCAGAACCGCAGCCGCAGCTGCGCGGAGGCGGTGCTGTTGGAATAGCCGTCGCCGAAGCTGCCGCGATATTCGAGATAGCCGTCGAGGTTGGCCGAGAAGGCAAAGGAGAGGCCCGCCGCCGCCAGCGCCAGATCGCTCGGCCCGCCGGAGAGAATGTTGAAGGCGATGGTGCTGTCCGAAAGGAAGGCGGCACCGAGGCTCGCGCCCGTGTCGAGATATTCGTGCTGCCAGCCCGCCTCGAGGCGCAGCGTCACCGGCAGGGTCGAGAGCGACAGCGGCTGGATCATGCGCAGGCCGAGGGTGGATTGCAGCGACTGGGTGGTGTCGGCCGCGACGTTCAGGTTGAACACGCCGGCCCCGCGCTCGGCGAAGGTGTCGGTGGCCAGCGCCGCATAGGCGAGGCGCAGATAGGGCTCCAGTTTGGCGCCGGGGGCGTAGGCATAATCATAGCCTGCCTCGCCCACCACCGCGCCCGCATTGCCCGAAAAGTTCGAGCGTGCTGTGAAGAGCGTGCCGCCGTACGCGATGGAGCGGCTCATGTCGTAGGTCTGGTACCCGTAGGTGCCGAACAGGTTGGCGTAGAAGGCGCCCCACTGCTTTTCCGCATAGAGCGAGGCGGTCCACTGATCCACCGAGCCGGAGGCGGGAGTGGTGAAGCCGAGGTTGGCGGTCTGGTAGCTGAAGACGGCGCCGCCGCGCGTATCGTCGCCGAACGCCCGCTCGATGCCACCGAGGACGCCGCCGCCGGAACTGGTGGTGGTGCCGTTGCCGGTGTCGGTGCTGCCCCAGTTGCCGAACGGGCGCAGCCACACGCCGTTCTCCGGCGCGGCCGGTGTCGGGGAGAGGGCGGCCCACGGGCCGGAGGCGGCGGAGGTGGGCGTTGTCGCGGCATAGGCATTGCCGGAAAGGCTCACCTCGCCCGCGCCATAGGAGAGCAACGCGCTGCCGCCGCTGGGCAGCGCTCCCGTGCCGCGCGTGGCGGCGAGCTGCTGGCTGATCTGCCCGTTGATGGTGCCGAAGGTCGCCATGCCGGCCGTCTTCGCATCGGCCAGAGGGGCGCCGGACATCTGGTTGATGAGGTTCGCCACCTGCCCGTCGCTGCCGGAGTAGAAGCTGTCCAGCACCGGGCTCAGCGGGGAGGAGAGGGAGAGCCGCTGGTAGTTGAGATCGATGCCAGCCGCCAGCGAGCGCCCGGCCAGCGAAAGACCGGCGAGGGAGGTGGTGGCGTTGCGGGTGAGCACCAAGGTCGCCCCGTCCGCATCATAGGTCACGGCGGCGGAGAGCAGGCTGTTGGGCGTGGTCACGTCAGCGAAGCTGCCGGAGATGTCGGAGGAGGAGACGAGATCGTAGCTCGTGGTCTTCGATCGAATGCCGGTGGCGCCCAGCACGGCCACGGTGCCGTCCAGATCGGCGCTCGCCGCGACGATGGGCGCGGCGCTCCATTGCGGGGAGAGGTAGACGCCCAGCGTGCCGCCGGCCGACTGGGTGTAGGACTTGGTTTCGATGGCGCTGTCGGCGGTGAGGATCAGCGTGCCCTGATCCTTCACGGCAAAGGTGCCGATGCCCACCGCCGTGCCGGTGAAGGCGAGGCTCACCGGCGTGCCGTCGCCGCCGACGCTGACGCTCGCGAGGCTCTCCAGCGTGCCCGAATAGACGAAGCTCGTGTCCGCCCCGGCCAGCACCGTGAGGCTGCCGAGCCCGCCGCCCAGCACGTCGCCGTTGAGGATGCCGCCGCTCCAGGTAATGGCGTCGGCATAGGTGGAGGAGAGCGCAAGGTCGCCAAAGACGGTGCCGTCCTGCAGCAGGACGCGCGTGGCCGAGCCCTCGCCGGTGAGGTCGACGGCGATGCCGGCAGTGTCCCCCTCGAAGGCGTAGATGCCGCCGCGATTGGTGAGCGTGCCGATGCTGCTGCCGCCCGCCACCTTGATTGCGGTGGCGCTGCCCGATGCACCGGTCGTGGCGGTGATGCCGCCGGTATTCACGAGGCCGCCGGTGAGGGTCACCGCTCCGGCGGTGGCGAGGGTCGTATCCACGCCCAGCGTGTCGAGCGTCGTCAGCTGCGCCGCGCCCAGCGCTTTCCCGTCGATGGGTGTACCGATGGCGATGCCGATGGCGGTGGCGTCGGTGCCACCCGCCTGCGCGGCGATGACGCCTGAGTTGGTCAGCGCGCCGCCCACCGTGCCGGAGGCGATCTGGAGGCCCACGGCTTTCGCCATCGCCGCGCCACTTGCGTCCGCGATGCCGGCCTCGGCGACGGCGATGACGATGCCGGAATTGACGATGCTGCCGCCGACGCCGCCCGTTGCATCAAGCGCGAGACCATAGGCGAAGGCAGACGCATTCGCCGTGCCGCCTCCGGCGGAGGCGTTCGCCGTGGCGATGCCGCCGATGGTGCCCGTATTGAGGAGATCGCCGCCGATGCCGGCACCGGATGCGGTGAGGACGCCGAAGGCCGATGCAATCGCCTCCGCGTCGGTGCCGACCACTGCGCCGCTGCCCGAGGCGGTCACCGTGGACAACGCGGTCACGCCGATGGTGGCGGAATTGGTGAAGGTGCCGGAAATGCCCTGACTGCCGCTCAGCATGACGCCCATGGAGAGCGCCGAGCCAACGCCGTGGGTGATGGCGTTCGCGTTGCCGGTGGCCGAGACGAGGGTGGCGACGGAGGCGCCGGAGAGGATGTCGGCGCTGTTGGAGAAGCCGCCGATGCCGCCTGTGGAAGCGATGAGGCCGCTCGCGAGCACGATGCCTGTGGCGTCCGCCGTCGCCGTGCCGCTGCCGCCCGAGGCCGTCGCGGTGGCGTTGAAAAGGCCGGACGCGCGGGCGGAGATGGCGCCGGAATTGACGATGGAGCCGGTCACCTGGCCCGGCAGCGCGAGCACGCCCATGGCGAGCGACAGGCCGTCCGAGACGGTGGTCGCCTGCGCGCTTGTGCCCGTGGCGGTGGCCGTGCCGGAGATGGCGAGCGCCTGCTCCACGGAGATGACGCCGGAATTGGTGAAGTTGCCGTCGAGGCCGTTGAGGCTTGCATAGATCCCGTAGCTCGCCGCGATCGCACCGTCGAGGCCGGGCTGGGTGCTGAGCTGGGTGGACTGGCTGAGTGCCGAGGCCACCGCCGCGCCATTGGATGCGGTCGCGCTTGCGGAGTTGGTCAGCGTCACCGTCGAGAACAGGTCGATGACGCCGGAATTGGTGATCGCCGTGGTCGCGACCGTACCGCTTGCCGGCGCGGTCGTCGCCGCCGTGATGTCGAGGCCGAAGCTGTTGAAGGTCGGCGAGGCGGAGGTGGCCGTCGCGCTCGCCTTGGTGCCGCCTGTCGCGGTCGCGGTCTGGGTGGAGGCGAAGGTCGAGGTGAGGTCAATGATGCCGGAGTTCGTGACCTCGGCGATGTTCGGCGCGCTGACCAAGATGCCAATGGCCTGGTTGGTGGCGTTCATCAGGCCGGCGACGAGGAAGCTTTGTCCCGAGGAATAGGTGACGTCCGCCACCGCCGCGCCGTCCGACAGGGCCGATCCCGCGAACGAGCCGACCGCGCCGGAGGAGACGAGGATGCGCCCGCTGTTGCGCACGGTGGCGCCGTCGGTGCCCATCTGGAAGCTTGACGCTTCCACATCGATGCCGACAAGCCGCATGTTTAGATAGCCGAAGGCCTGGGCCGTGGATTGCTTACTGGTGGGACCACCCGCGGCCGAGGCGACGAGTGTGCTGCTGGCCGAGGCGGAGGCCTTCAGCGCCACAGTGCCGCTGTTGACGATCGGGCCGGTGAGGCTCTCCACCGACACGCTGATGCCGGTGAGCTGGACGGTGGCGAAATCCTGCTGCCCCACCAGCGCCTCTTCCTTCGCCGTCGCGCTGGCGGTGGAGGTCGTCCTGGCGACGCCGGTAACTTCGATCGTGCCGCTGTTGGCGAGCCCACCGAGGCTGCCATTGGCGATATTGACGCCATAGGCGATCACTCCCGCGCCCACAATACTCGCCTCGAGGGTCGTGGTTGGCCCGGCGGGGGAGTTGTAGGTCAAAAGCTGGGCGATCTTATTCGCCGTCACATTGGAGGAGGCGTTCGCCGTCGCCGAAGCCGCGACCGAGATGGTGCCCGTATTCTCAAACCGGCTGATGGTTACGCCGCTGGTCAGGACGCCGGAGGCCAGGGCGTTGGCCGTGGAATCCACAAGTCCCGATGCCTTCGCGCCAGTGGTCGTGACGGAGAATTTGGTGGCGGCGGTAATGGAGGCGGCAATGTCAATGATGCCGGAATTGGTGATGGTGCCCTTGGCGCCTTGCGGCGTGGCCATG
>JAEWBL010000209.1 GCA_023391175.1 Pseudomonadota bacterium | reverse complement strand
CGCTGGCCCGGACGGCCGCCGCGACCACCGATGAAATCGTTGCGCTCGGCGGTCTCGTCGCGCTCCTCCAGCTCGATCGGCGGCGCGTCCGGAATAGCGAAGCGCATGCCTGCGCCGCGACGGTCGGTGGCCGGGATCTGCAGCTTGATGAGCCGCTCGATGGACTTGAGATACGCCCTTTCCTCGTGATCGCAGAAGGAGATGGCGATGCCTTCCCGGCCGGCGCGCGCGGTGCGGCCGATGCGGTGGACGTAGCTCTCGGGCACGTTGGGCAGGTCGTAATTGATGACGTGGCTGACGCCCGTCACGTCGATGCCGCGCGCGGCGATATCGGTGGCGATCAGGGTGCGAATCTTGCCCTCGCGGAAGGCAAGGAGCACGCGGTCGCGCTGGTTCTGCGACTTGTTGCCGTGGATCGCCTCGGCGGCAATACCGCACTTGGCGAGCACGCGCACCACCTTGTCCGCGCCGTGCTTGGTGCGGGCGAAGACGAGGGCGCGGTCGATATCCTCGGTGGAGAGCACCTCGGCGAGGAGCTGCCCCTTGTTGGGCTTGTCCACGTGGATCACGCGCTGCTCCACCCGGTCTGCGGTCTTGGCCACCGGGGTGACGGCGACGCGCACCGGATCATGCAGCATGCCGCCCGCCAGCTCGGCGATGGCCGGCGGCATGGTGGCGGAGAAGAACAGGGAGTGCCGCTTGTGCGGCAGCCGGCGCACCACCGCGCGGATGGCATGGACGAAGCCCATGTCCAGCATCTGGTCGGCCTCGTCGAGGACGAACATCTCCACCTGGTCGAGCTTCACCGCGTGGTTTTCCACGAGGTCCATGAGCCGGCCGGGGGTGGCGACGAGCACGTCCACGCCGCGGGCAAGCGCCCGGATCTGCCGGCCCATGGGCACGCCGCCGATGGCGAGCGTGACCGAGATGCGGGCATGGCGGCCGAACTTCTCGAAATTGTCCACGATCTGGCCGGACAATTCGCGGGTGGGCGACAGCACCAGGGCACGCACGGACTTGGGGTCCGGACGGCGGGGATGGCGCACGAGGCGATCGAGGATGGGAAGGGCGAAGGCAGCGGTCTTGCCGGTGCCGGTCTGGGCGATGCCGATCAGGTCGCGGCCGTTGAGGACCTGCGGGATGGCTTCAGCCTGAATGGGGGTGGGAGTGACGTGATTCGCTTCGGTGAGGGCGCGAACGATGGGCTCGGCAAGGCCGAGGCTCGAAAAAGAGGTCAAGCTCTGACTTTCATATGCGAGCGGCACCGGCGCAGCCTTTTGGGCGCGGCGCGGCTCGCGGGATTTCGACATCCCGCGTGGCCAGGGGTGTCCAAGGGCAAAAGATGTGATCGGGCAAAGCCGCTTGCGATGCCTCACCGACGAAACGCCCAGTCACGGCGTCGTCCAGATCGAAGCTCCAGCGGTCTCCGCTACGCGGCCCGAGCGCGCTAAGGGGAGGAAACCAACTGCCTCCATCGGCGCGACGCACCGCATATGGACGAGACCCGTGACGATTTCAAGGCGAATGGTTGGGCAGGCGGAGCTTTGTCGCCGTCCGAATGCGTCGCGTGGCGCCATTTTGCCCGAATGTGCGTCCAATAAAATACGCAGCAGTCGCCCGGGGTGGCGCGCGGCAGGGCCTTGCGCCCGGAGGCCACGCCGCCGATCCTCGCGGCAGGAGGAGACATGTTCGATTTTTCCGCCATCGTCGCCGCAACCACCGCCTTCGTCGAGCAGCACCATTATCTCGCGCCGGCCGTGGTGTTCGGGCTCGCCTTCGGGGAATCGCTGGCGCTGATCTCCTTCTTCATTCCCGCCACCGTCCTGCTCTTGGCCATCGGCGCCCTGATCGAGGCGGCGGGGCTGCATTTCTTCCCCATCTGGCTCGCCGCAGCCGCCGGTGCCGCGCTGGGCGATGCCGTCTCCTACTGGCTCGGCTTCCATTACAAGGAGCGCGCGAAGGGCTTCTGGCCCCTGTCGCGCCGGCCGGACCTCGTGGCCCGCGCGGAGGACTTCTTCCAGCGCTTCGGCGTGTGGGGCGTCGCCATCGGACGCTTCTTCGGGCCGCTGCGCGCGGTTGTGCCGCTGATCGCCGGCGTGCTCGCCATGCGCCAGAGCCACTTCCAGGTGGCGAACGTGACGAGCGCGGGCATCTGGGCCTTCGCCATGCTGGCGCCCGGTGCCGCCGCGCTGAAGCTCATGGGCTTCTGACGGCGTCGCGCCCCCCGCGCGGCGCGATGCCGCACTGCAGCAAAGGCCGACGGGGCGCCAGACGTTTGGCGGTATCCTGAGCCGCGCTGGGGCGGGCCCTGACCTTTCGGAACGGGCGAGCCTATTGTCTCGCCGCAGCATCCTGTATATCGATGGACATATCACAGGCCCATTGCCGAGGTGCCATTGCCATGTCCGGTTTTCCTGCCTCGTTCCTCGCCTCGTTTCCTGCCTCCCGCCGCCTGGTTCTCGGTCTCGTCGTCTCGGCCTTTGCCGCCGCGCCGCTCCCCGCGGCCGCGCAGGAGACCGTGACGGTGTTTGCCGCCGCGAGCCTCACCAACGCCTTGCAGGACATCGCCAAGGCC
>JAEWBL010000187.1 GCA_023391175.1 Pseudomonadota bacterium | reverse complement strand
GTTCTTGAAAAGCGAGCGTCCGTTTTCATAGACGCGGCCGATGCCGCGGCGCAAGTGTCGCAGTGCAGAAGGAGCGCGGAGTTGGGCCGGGCCTAGTCCCGCCAGCGGTCCGCCGCCGCGTCGTCGCTGGCCTTGGCCTCGACCCAGCCGCCCGGGCGGGCGGCGTCGGCCGGCTCTTCCTTCTTCCAGAAGGGGGCGCTGGTCTTGAGCCAGGCCATCAGGAATTCGGCGGCCTCGAAGGCGGCGGCGCGATGGGAGGAGGCGGTGGCGACGAACACGATGGGATCGCCCGGCTCCAGCCGCCCATGACGATGCACCACGATGGCGCCGGTGAGCGGCCAACGGCGGCGGGCCTCGTCCACATGGCGCTCGATCTCCTCTTCGGCCATGCCGGGATAATGCTCCAGCGTGAGGGCGGCGAGACCCGCGCCCTCCGGGCCGACATCGGCGCGGCAGAGGCCGGTGAAGGTCACGATGGCGCCCACGTCCGTCCGCCCGGCCGCCAGCGCCGCGCTTTCGGCCACGGCGTCGAACGGCTCAGCCTGAATGCGGACGGCGAACATGGGCCTCAGCCCCCCGTCATGGGTGGGAAGAATGCCACTTCTCGCGCGCCGGCGATGGCGGCGTCGGGCTTCACGTGGCGACGGTCGATGGCGGCGCGCACGATGGCGGGATTGTCGAAGGCGTGGGCATGAGCTTCGTCCCGCGCGGCCAGCCAGCGGGCGAGGTCGGCGACGGTGGCAACCTCGGCGGGTGGCGCCACCTCCTCCTCGGCGAGGCCCACGCGCTCGCGCAGCCAGGCGAAATAGAGCACCCTCACCGCTCGTCCTCCACCAGATGGCGGGCACCGGCCCGGAAATAGTCGTAGCCGGTGTAGAGCGTCAGCACGGCCGAGATCCACAGGAGCGTCAGGCCCACCAGAGTCACCCCCGGCAGCACTGCCTCTCCCGCCGTGCCAGTGATGAGCACGCCCACGGCGACGAGCTGCAGAGTCGTCTTCCACTTGGCGAGACGCGAGACCGGCACGGACACCCGAAGCTCGGCCAGGAATTCGCGCAGGCCGGAGACCAGGATCTCCCGGCACAGGATCACGATGGCCGCCCACAGCGACCAGCCCCGAATGGTGCCGTCGGACGCCAGCATCAGCAGGCAGGTGGAGACCAGCAGCTTGTCGGCGATGGGATCGAGCATCCGGCCGATGGCCGATTGCTGGGACCACGCGCGGGCGAGGTAGCCGTCGAAGAAATCCGTGATGGCCGCCGCCACATAGATGAACAAGGCGACCCACCGCAGCCACACCCCGCCGGCGAGGATGTCTGACCAGAAGAGGCTCGCCGCCACCAGCGGCACCGCCACGCAGCGCGAATAGGTGAGGATGTTCGGCAGCGACAGGGCATGCCCGCGGGAACGCCGCTCGGTCGCGGGCGGGGCATCGGATCGTGTCGCTGCGTCGGACATGAGCACCACTTGAAAAAGCACGGCCGCGATGGAGCGCATCGCGCGGGCCATCACCCCTATTTAGGCCGGGCGGGCGGCAGGCGAAAGCCTTGAAGGCTTCTCATGATGATGGTCGCTCGTGGAAATAATCGTACACCGCCTTGGCCGTAGCGGCGTTGATGCCCGCCACCTGCTCCAGATCCGCCAGCGAGGCGCGCTCGATGGCCTTGAGCGTGCCGAAATGGCGCAGCAACGCGCGCTTTCGCGTCGGCCCCACTCCCGGAATGGCCTGAAGGCCGGCTTCCGTGATGTCCTTCTTCCGTCGCGCCCGGTGCGAGCCGATGGCGAAGCGGTGCGCCTCGTCGCGCAGCCGCTGGATGTAATAGAGGACCGGATCGCGCGGCTCCATGCGGAAGGGGCTGCGGCCGGGCAGGAAGAACTGCTCACGCCCCGCCTCGCGGTCGAGCCCCTTGGCGATGCCCACCAGCGGCACGTCGGTGATGCCGAGCGCATCCAGCACCTCGCGCGCCACGTTGAGCTGGCCGAGGCCGCCGTCTATGAGCACGAGGCCGGGCCAGGGCGAGGCGCCCTCGGCGTCGGGCAGGGGGCTTTCGGTCTCGGGCGCGTCCGTCTCAGGCGGGCCCGTCTCGGCCGCTTCGCCGGCGCGGGGCGGCTGGATGTCCTCCACGGGCGGCACGGCCTCCGCGCGCGGGTTCTCCTTCAGCAGCCGGGCGAAGCGGCGGGTGAGCACCTCGCGCATCATGCCGAAGTCGTCGCCGGGCACGAGGTCGGACGACTTGATGTTGAACTTGCGATACTGGGATTTGCGGAAGCCTTCCGGCCCCGCCACGATCATGCCGCCCACGGCATTCGTGCCCATGATGTGGGAATTGTCGTAGACCTCGATGCGCTGCGGCGCGCGGGCGAGGCCGAAGGCCTTGGCCACCCCTTCCAGCAGCCGCGCCTGGGTCGCGGTCTCAGCCAGGGTGCGGCCCAAAGCCTCGCGGGCGTTCTGCATGGCGTGGTCCACGAGGTCGCGCTTCTCGCCGCGCTGGGGTGCCGCGATCTCCACCTTGAAGCCGGACTTCTCCGAGAGGGCCTCCGCCAGCAGCGCCTGCTCCTCCACCTTGTGGG
>JAEWBL010000143.1 GCA_023391175.1 Pseudomonadota bacterium | reverse complement strand
GTGGTGTTCACCGTCATCGGCTGCAACGTGGCCATCGGGCTGGGATTGCCGGTCATCGTGGTGATCGCGGCGGGCATGATCACCGGCTGCGTCGGCGGCGTCCTACGCGACGTGCTGTGCAACGAGGTGCCGCTACTGTTCCGCGCCGAGCTTTATGCGACGGTGTCGATCCTCACGGGGCTGCTCTACGTGGCCGGGCCGCTGGCCGGGCTGCCGCAGCCGCTCACCATGGCCATCGCCATGGCCGCCGGCCTGACCCTGCGCCTGCTGGCGCTGCGCTTCGGCTGGAGCATGCCGAAATTCGTCTACACGAAGGACCTGCATTAGCGCCTGGGCGGGGCGGGGCAGGGCCTGCGCCGCCTCTATTCGTTGGCAGGTTGCCCCGGCTCTGGAGAAAGAAGAAAGCGATTCGAGTTGCAGCCATCGGTCCATAACGCAGGCGGCTCACTCTGAGGCACGCTCCCGCTTATGGCGAAGTTGTAGGGGCTTTCGTTGGCCCAGGCCGCAGCGAGTCCAACGCCAGCTCCACAATTTTCGCCATTGTCGCCGCCGTAGGACATCACCACGACCTCGTCCGGCAGCGCCCCCTTGACCTGCCGGATGACCTTAACCCGCGCTTCGATCGTTGGCTTTCGCAAGTCGGGTGATCTGGGCGGCAGCTTCCGGACCGAAATGACCCGACCTGAAAAGACGTAGGCGTTTCTCGCGAAGATGACTTCGCGCCTTGCATCCGCATCCTTCGGCAGGATGCATTGGCATGCCGCAGCAACCGAAGGCAGAAGGACCAAGCTGGTGACCGCCGCGGCGGTTGCAAGTCGACGCATCTTGTCCTCGCTTTTGCCCTTTGGCCCGGCTGGCGCAGCCGCAAAAGCAGAGGCTTAATGGCATCGGCATGGCAAGGGGGTGCGGCATGCGCGGACTGATCGAGCGCGTCTTCCAGCTGGAGGCGCACGGCACCACCATTCCGACCGAGGTGGTGGCAGGCATCACGACCTTCCTCACCATGGCCTATATCGTTGTGGTGAACCCGCAGATCATGGCGCAGGCGGGCATCGATGCCGGAGCGGCCTTCACCGCAACCTGCCTCTCGGCGGCGTTCGGCTCGGCGATGATGGGGATCATCGCGAACTATCCCATCGCCGTCGCGCCGGCCATGGGAATCAACGCCTATTTCACCTTCACCGTGGTGCTCGGCATGGGTGTGCCCTGGCAGCAGGCGCTCGGCGCGGTGTTCGTCTCCGGCGTGCTGTTTCTCGCGCTCAGCCTGTTCAAGGTGCGGGAATGGCTGCTCAATTCCATCCCCATGTCGCTGAAGCTCGGCATGGGCACGGGCATCGGCCTGTTCCTCGCCCTCCTGGGCCTCAAGGGCATGGGCGTGGTGGTGGCGAGCCCGGTGACGCTGGTGGCGCTCGGCAACCTCTCCACGCCCTCGACCTTCATCGCCTGTGGCGGCTTCCTGCTCATGAGCGGCCTTGCGGCGCGGGGCGTGCCGGGGGCGATCCTCATCGGGATCGCGGCGGCGACGCTGGCCGGCGTGCCGTTCGGCCTCGTCTCCTTCTCCGGCATCGTCTCGGCCCCGCCCTCGCTGGCACCGACGCTGCTCCAGCTCGATATCGCTGGCGTGCTGCGCCTCTCCATGACCGGCGTGATCGCAGCGCTTTTCCTGCTCGTGCTCCTGGACAACATGGGCACGCTCATCGCCACCCTCTACAAGGGCGGGCTGATGCGGGAGGACGGCTCCGTGCCGCGCCTCGGCCGGGTGCTGATCGCCGATTCGGGCGGCGCTATTGTCGGCTCGGCCCTCGGCACCTCCACGCTCACCTCCTATATCGAGAGCGCAGCCGGCATCGAGGCGGGCGGACGTACCGGCCTCACCGCCGTGGTGGTGGCTCTGATGTTCCTCGCCTGCCTGCTCTTTGCGCCGCTGGCGCTGGCGGTGCCGGGATATGCCACCGCGCCGGCGCTGCTGGTGGTGGCCCTCGCCATGATCGGCGCCATGGGCGACCTGCCCTGGGACGATGCGGCCGAAGCCTTCCCCGCCGCCGCGACGGCGCTGGCGGTGGTCTTCACCTTCTCCATCGCCACCGGCATCGGCCTTGGCTTCATCACCTATGTGGCGGTGAACCTCATGGCCGGCCGCTGGCGGCGCATCAGCGGGGCGGTGTGGGTGATTGCTGTGGCCTCGGCGGTGCTGCTGGTGATCGAGTAAGAGCGGTTGTGGCGGCGGGAGCACAGTCGCCGGGCATCGCTCCCGCTTCCGCTGGGACACGCATCCCAGGGGCGATGCAACCTCCTGTAGGCTTCTCCGAAATGGGGGAAGCCGCCGATGCCACGTCTTGCGTCACGGGTGTTGCTGGCCGCAGTGCTGGGTTGTCTTTCGGCGGGTGGCGCCCCCGCACGCGCCGCCGAAGGGGGCGCGACCCTGTCTCCAACGCCCGGAGCGGTTCAGAATCCTGTCGAAGCGGCCATCGCCCGCACGCGACGCGACAAGCCCCTGAGCTATTGGCTCGAGGTGACGCCGGAGCACCTGAAGGATGTGGACCCGGATCGCCTGAAGGCCGAGGGAGCGGCGGTTGTCGTTGTCCGGGCAGTGTTCGAGCAGCCCGATGGGGAGCGCCTCGGCATTCCGAGTTCCGCGAGCGTGCGGGACGATACCATCGACCTGCTGCGTCCCGTGCTGCTGCGCCAGACCGGCAAGGAGACCGAGATCGGCTGGGGCGTAACCACGCTGCCGCCCGGCCTCTATGGGCCCAACGGCGGGCCGGTGGAGCGCAAGACCATGGTGCGGCCCGACGGCTATGCCTATCAGGTGCTGCATTCCCCGAACGGGCACACCCGGGTGCCGGACGACAAGAAGGTCCGGCTGCGCGCCGGGGATGTGGTCTATCTCGGAACGCTGGTCTTCGTGCGGCAGAATGCGCGCGCGCACCCGGACGCCATGCTGGTGCGGGACGAGCAGCAGGACGCCCAGCGCTGGATGCAGGAGAACCTGCCCAAGCTGGCGTTCAAGCTGGAGAAGCGACTCCTGGCTCCCCTGGACCACATCCAGTAGCCGGCGAAGGGCAGGTGTGCGTGAGCCGCCACCCTCGCACTCTTCCCTCCCGGCGCCCGATCGTGTAGGGAACCCGCGACCTGCGCGCCGGGGCACCGCTCTGGCGCGAACATGATGGATTCCATGCAGACGGTTCTCATCGTAATTCACCTGATGGTGGTGCTCGCGCTGATCGGCGTGGTGCTCATCCAGCGCTCGGAAGGCGGCGGTCTCGGCATCGGCGGGGGCGGCGGCGGTTCGGGCGGCGGCTTCTTCACCGCGCGTGGCACGGCCAACGTGCTGACCCGCGCCACCGCGATTCTCGCGCTGATCTTCTTCATCACCTCGCTCGCGCTGACCATCGTCGCCGGCTGGGGGCGTGCCCCGCGCTCGATCCTGCCGCCGGCCCAGCAGAATCAGGGCGGACCGCAGGTGCCGCAGAGCGGCGGCTCCATTCTCGACCAGCTGCGCCAGCAGGCTCCCGCTGCCCCGCAGGGCACCGCTGCCCCTCAGGGTGAGGC
>JAEWBL010000034.1 GCA_023391175.1 Pseudomonadota bacterium | reverse complement strand
CTTTCGGACTGGACCTGCGCCTTCCGCGCTGCCAAAACCTGCATCCGGGCAATGCCCGGCCCGCCGATGCCGTCGGATATGTCAGCCATGCCGCAACACGCCATGTCCTCCGTCTTGTGGTCCCGCTACGCGAGCCTGCCCGCCCTCGAAAAGACCGTCGTGCGGTTGAAAGCGCTGATCGGTTCGGCGACGACCAAGACGGCCTTTTTCAACGCCATGAAGGCGACCGAAACCCGGGCGCCGGATGGCCGCGCCTGGAACGTCGGGGCGCTGAATCCCATCCTGGAGGGTTTGCAGAGGAAGGGGCTGCTCGATGAGGACTATGCCTGCGTGGCCCCCCTGCGCCACCCAGTCACGGTAGACGCTCTCGACAACGCTGACGGCAGCCTGTTGGCCAAGGTCGTCCGCTCCGCCTTTCCCGCCAACAACCGCCGCGGCGCCTACTACCCGTACTCCATGCAGACCGATGACGACGCTCTGCGGCGCCTGAGATTGGCGATCTACGAGAACGACGAGACGGAATACATCCGACTGCTCGACCTGTACGACAACGACTACCATCCCGGCCAGGGCCCGCACTTCCTGGAGCGGCTCTTTCTCGGCACCCCGGTCGGCGTCGACTGGATGGCCCAGCGGGCCATCCCCATCCAGTACGCCGTTTTGTTCATCAAGCTCAATGGCTTCCTGCAGTCCGGTATCACCGACTCAGACTTGGCGCCGATGCTTGACCATGTTCGGGCACACCAGAATGAGCCGGCGTACGAGGCCTTCCGATGGGAGCTCCTGCACGCCGATCTGCTGGGCGGCCGCATCGTCGACGCCGAGGCCAAGATCGCCGGGATTGTGGATGAGCAGGGGTATCTCCGGCCGGTCTTCCAGGGCACCATCGATTTTTTGTCCGGCCGGAACGACGCGGCGATCGCGCACTATCGCGAGTCGCTCAAGCTCTATCGAAAGCATCTCGGCAAACGGAAGGTCTTCCTCAACGGCAGCAACGGGGTGTTCTTCCTTCTGACCCTGCTGAACGCCCAGGACCCCGCCCTGCACCCTGAAATTCAGGCCGGGCTGGATGCCGTCAAGCACGAGGGTAACCGGTACGGCGGCGCCTTCCACGCCGTCCAGGCGCTGCTGTGGCTGATGCAGGGCTTCGATGCCAAGGCGCGCCGCCTGCTGGAGAGCCTGCGCGCCGCCAATCCGGGTGAACCGTTATCCGGTGCCTGTCTCGCGCTCGCGGAATACTTCGTGGACGCCGACCTCGCGCGTGCCAACGCCCGCGACACGGCGGCCCGCTTCGAGCGCCTGAGGGACGCCCTGCCGCTGATTGCCCGCATCCACGCCGAGGTCCTGGCCAGGGTGTCGGACCAGCCGGGACCTTACGAGGGCTTCCTCGCCGTCACCGGCGGCGGCGCGGTGCAGGTCGATTTCGCTAGCATCGTTCACGTCCGGCAACCCTGGGAGCGCGCGTTCGACAACCTCGCGAACTTCCTGCGCAACGGCGGCGTACGGCCGGCTGCCGCCCCGGCCGCCCGGAAAGCGAAGCGTCTCGCCTGGTTTCTTGATCCGGAGCGCAAGACGGTCGAGGTCGTGGAGCAGGCGGCACGGGGAGCGGACGGATGGACTGCCGGGCGAGCGGTCGCGATGAAGCGGTTGCATGAGCAGGATCCTCGGCTCGACTATCTGACCGACCATGACCGCCGCGTTCTGCGCACGATCCGCAAGGAGAGTGTCGGCTGGTACAATGAGGAGCACTTCTACTTCGACGCCTACCGGACCATCCCGGCGCTGGTCGGGCATCCCGCGGTGTACGATGCCCGCGACCGCGACCGGGCCATCGAGCTGGTTGCCTATCCGGTGGAGCTCGTGGTCACCGAACAGCGCAACGGCTACCGGTTCACGCTGTCACACAGCGCCGACGAGCCGACGGTGTTCATCGAACCTGAGACGCCGACCCGCTATCGGGTGATCGACTTCTCTCAGCGTCTCATGGCCTTGCAGGAGATCCTGGGGCGCAAAGGCCTCAGCGTGCCGCGCCAGGGGCACGATCGCGTGGTGGAACTCGTCCGCGAACGCAATCTCGCCCTGCCGATTCGCGCCGAGATCGCCGCAGTCGACCTTCCCACCATCGCGGGCTCGACGACACCGGTTCTGCAACTTCAGCCCTTTGAGGAAGGGCTCAAGGGCACGTTGATGGTGCGGCCGTTTGGCGCGGCCGGCCCAGCCTATTTTGCCGGCCAAGGCGGACGATCGGTGCTGGCCACACTCGATGGGCAGCAGCAGCGGGTCAATCGCGATCTCGATGGCGAACGCCAGGCAGCGACGGCCGTTGTCGCGGCGTGCCCCACTCTGGCCCGGCTTAGTGCCGATGACCGCGAGTGGGTGATCGATGACCTCGAGTCGAGCCTGGAGCTTCTGTTGGAGCTCCAGGCCTGTCCCCATCCAGTGGCAGTTGAGTGGCCCCAGGGCACACCGATTCGGGTTGGGCTGCCGGTGGATGGTCGGCAGCTGTCGATCAAAGTCAGCCGGGCCCGGGACTGGTTCCGCGTGCAGGGCGAGATCGCGGTGGACGAGGATCTCGTGCTGGACATGCAGGATCTTCTGGAACGGCTGGGCCGGGCGCGGGGGCGATTCGTGCCGCTTGAGGATGGACGCTTCGTCACCCTGACTCGGCAGTTCCAGAGGCAGCTGGAACGGCTGCGCGGTCTGTCGGAGCCGGAGAAAGAAGGCCGGCGTCTGCACCCTCTGGGCGCGGTGGCTGTCGAGGACCTCTTCGAGGATGCGGGAAAGGTCGGGGGCGACCGACATTGGACGGCCTTCGCCGCACGCGTTCGCGCCGCTGGACAACACGTTCCAAAGGTGCCCGCGACGTTGCAGGCCGAGCTTCGCGACTATCAGGTGGAGGGCTTCTCGTGGATGTCGCGGCTTGCCCATTGGGGCGCCGGCGCCTGCCTCGCGGACGATATGGGCCTCGGCAAGACGGTGCAGACCATCGCGGTGATGCTGGAACAGGCGCCGCAGGGACCCATCCTCGTCGTGGCGCCGACCTCGGTGTGCCACAACTGGGAAAGCGAGCTCGCGCGCTTCGCTCCGACCCTGACGGTTAATCGGCTGTCGGAAGCCGCAGATCGGGCTGCCCTCGTGGAGAGCCTCGCCCCTGGCCACGTGCTGGTGGCCAGCTACGGCCTGCTGCATTTGGCCTCGAACCTGCTGGCGGGGCGAACCTGGCGTATGGTGGTGTTCGATGAGGCGCAGGCGCTCAAGAACGCTGATACCAAGCGGGCGCGGGCCAGCCAACGGATCGCGGCGGCGTTCCGGGTGGCCCTCACCGGCACGCCGGTGGAGAACTACCTAGACGAGCTGTGGAGCTTGTTCAACACCATCGCCCCTGGCCTTCTCGGGTCGAAGGAGGCCTTCCAAAGGCGTTTCGCGACACCCATCGAACGGGATCGCGACGCGCACGCACGCGACGCTCTGCGCGCGCTGATTCGGCCGTTCATCCAGCGCCGGACCAAGAGCGCCGTGTTGAGC
>JAEWBL010000714.1 GCA_023391175.1 Pseudomonadota bacterium | reverse complement strand
GACCACACGCTCTTTCAGGACACGCTGCTGCGCTGTGCGCCGGATGAGGTGTTCGGCCCGCCGGTGGTGGTGGCCAACGAGGAGTTCCGCTTCTTCGCGCAGCGTCAGGCCCGCGAGATCGGCATCGACGCCACCGTCATGCTCGAGCCTGCCCGGCGCGACAGCGCGCCTGCCCTTCTGGCTGCGGCCCGCCATGTGGCGGAGACCTACGGTCCGGAGACCCTGGTGCTCGCGCTCGCTTCGGATCATGTGGTGCAGGACACGGCCGCCTTTCGCGAGGCCGTGCAGCTCGGGGCGAAAATCGCCCGCCCCGGACGCATCGTGACGTTCGGCATCTCTCCCACCGAGCCCCGCACCAGCTACGGCTACATCCGGTTGGGCACGGAGCTAGACCCGCTCGGCGCCTACGAGGTCGACTCGTTCGTCGAGAAGCCGGACCGCGCGACGGCCGAGCACTATGTGCAGGCCGGCTACCTCTGGAACTCCGGCAACTTCCTGTTTCCCGCGGGCCTACTTCTGGCGGAGGCCGAGCATTACGAGCCGGCCATCGCCGCAGCGGTTACGGCCTCCGTCGCCAAGGCGAAGATGGATATCGTCGGCTTCCTCAGGCTCGATCCGGCGGCGTTCAAATCGTCGCCGGCCAAGTCCATCGATTTCGCGGTGATGGAGCGCACGCGCCTCGCGGCCGTGGTGCGCGGCAGCTTCGGCTGGTCCGACGTCGGCGCCTGGGACGCACTCCACGAGATCGGCACCAAGGACGAGACCGGGAATGTGACGGTCGGCCTCGTGCAGTTGCTGGACAGCTCCGAATCCTACGTCCGCTCGGATGGACCGCTGGTGACGGCCATCGGCATCGAAGGTCTATCGGTCATCGCCACCTACGACGCGGTGCTGGTCATGCCCGCGAACCGCAGCCAGGACGTGAAACACCTCGTCACCATGCTCAAGGCGCGGAACCCCCGTGTGGTGGACGAGCATCTCACCGTCCACCGGCCTTGGGGTACGCTCGAAAGCGTGTGCGAAGGCGCGCGCTTCCAGGTGAAAAAGATCGTGGTCGAGCCCGGCGGCGTGCTCTCGCTCCAGAAGCACTATCACAGGTCCGAGCATTGGATCGTGGTGCATGGGACGGCCGAGGTGACCGTGGAGGATCGCACCTTCATCGTGCACGAGAACGAATCCACCTACCTGCCCATCGGCACGGTCCATCGGCTCAAGAACCCGGGCAAGATTCCCCTCGAAATCATCGAGGTGCAGACCGGCTCCTACCTCGGCGAGGACGACATCACCCGCTTCGAGGACATCTACCAGCGCGCCTGAGCCCCCTCAGGCGAGGCCGCCCGCCTTCAGCAGCACCGCGAAGGCCGACAGGATGTGATAGAAGGAGGACCCTGGCGACGGCTCTTCCACGAAGGCGCCATCAGCAAGCCATTGGTCGCGCCACAGGCCGGCCACCGGCACGTCCAGATAGACTTTCAGAACCTCGAACGCCTCGCGGGCATCGGCTACGAAGGCCTCCCGCACCTCACCGTTGGGCGTTGCCCCGGCGAATACGAGCGCGGTGCGCAGGCGCTCGGTCTGAGCCCACAGGCGGGCGCGGGGGTCGGTCGGCACGCCAGCCGCATCCACGGCGAAGATCGCCGCGCGTCGATCCGGGGCGATGCCGAAGCGGGTCCCGAAGGCGTAGAGCCGGTCCGACGCGGCGCGGTGATCGATGCCCAGCAGGTCGCCGGCGTGGCGGAACAGATAGGCCCACTCGAACTGGTGTCCCGGCTCGCGCACGGCACCGGCAGCGCCTTCCGCAAAGTGCCAGTCTCCGTCGTAATACTCGCCAACGGCGCCGGTCTCGGGATCGATGAGGCGCGTCGCGCCAAGCTCGACGATCGCACGCGCCACGCCCTCGAATGGCTCGCTGATGCCCTCGGCCACCCAGGCGAGCTGCGCCTCCAGAAGGTGCATGTGCGGATTGGAACGCAGCGGCAGGCTGCGGGGGTTCGCTTCCTCGAAGCCGATCACGGGATGCGCGCGCTGCGCCGCCAGTTCGGCCTGGAGGGTACGGGCGGCGGCGAGCAGGTCCGTACCGCCGATCCCAGCCGCATGGGCCTGGGCGAGCGCGAACAGCACGAAGGCCTGATCGTAGAGGTCCGCGGTCTCGTCCAGCGGCGCCCCGTCCGGGGCCACGAGGCTGCGATACAGCCCGTCGGGCCGACGGAAACGGTCCATGAAGAAGGAGAGGCCGTGGGCGGCCGCCTCCCGCCACGGGCCCTGCCAGCCGAGGCGCCCGCCCTCGATGAAGGCGTAGGTCTGCCGCGTCTGAACGCGCAGCCGGCGCGGCGCGATCACCGGCGTTCCATCGAGCGCGATCTTCTCGTAGAAGCCGCCGGAAGGGTCTGCCCCCGCCTGCCACCAGAGCGGCAGCGCGGCATCGAACAGCCATTCACGCGCCCAGCGAGCCTCGGCCTCGAGCATCATCGCGACTCCCCAGTGTCCGCAGCGGCTGATCTTGACGCGCCGATCCCGACGTCGCCATTTCTGCCTTACCGCACTGCAGCGACAAATTGTACCTGCTCGTGCCCGGCTGGCCTGCGGAACAGGCTGCGGCCTTGTGTTCTCACGCTTCGGCCGGTGTGCTAGAGCACCCGCCAATCCAGCTGTGCCGCAAGGCGAGATTGATTCCACCCGGCTCTAGGAAATGTGGGTACGCTCATGACGGCATTTCTCCCGCTTGGCCTGCCCGACGTCATCCTCGTTCAGCCGCGCCGCTTCGGCGATGCGCCGGGCTATTTCTGCGAGACCTATGTGAAGCCCGTCTATGCGGCGAACGGGATCGGCGCGGATTTCGTCCAGGACAACGAGTCGTTGTCGGCGCAGGTCGGTACCGTGCGCGGGCTGCACATGCAGGCCCCCCCCTTCGCTCAGGCGAAGCTGGTGCGGGTGCTTTCCGGCGCCATCTTCGACGTGGCGGTGGATGTGCGGAAGGGCTCTCCCACCTACGGCCGCTGGGCCGGCGCGCGCCTGACGGCCGAGGGCGGGGAGCAGCTTTACATACCCCAGGGTTTCGCTCACGGTTTTTGCACCCTCGCGCCGGACACGCGCGTCGCCTATAAGGTGGACGCGGGCTATGACCGGGCGAGCGAACGCGGGATCATCTGGGACGATCCCGACCTCGCCATCGACTGGACCCTGGGCGACGGCGAGAAGATCCTCTCGGACAAGGATCGCATCTTGCCCCGCCTCAAGGATTTCGACAGCCCGTTCGCCTATCAGGGGACGGCGGCGAACGAAAGGTAGCTTCATGCGGGTGCTGGTGACGGGTGGCGCGGGCTTCATCGGCTCGGCGGTGGTGCGGCACCTCGTGGGGCTCGGGCACGACGTCCTGAACTTCGACAAGCTGACCTACGCCGGCAACCTCGCCTCGCTCGCGACGGTGGTCGACAATGCCCGCTACACCTTCGTGCAGGCCGACATCTGCGACGCCGCCGCCGTTCGTGCCGCGCTGGAAGGCTTCAAGCCCGACCTCGTGATGCACCTCGCCGCCGAGTCCCACGTGGACCGCTCCATCGACGGCCCGGGGGATTTCATCTCCACCAATGTGGTGGGCACCTACACCATGCTACAGGAGGCCCTGCGCTACTGGCGGACGCTGCCGGGGCCGCAGAAGGAGGTCTTCCGCTTCCATCACATCTCCACCGACGAGGTGTTCGGCAGCCTCGGCGCCGAGGGGCTATTCCGGGAAGACACCCCCTATCAGCCCAATTCGCCCTACTCCGCCTCCAAGGCAGCCTCCGACCATCTGGTCCGGGCCTGGTTCCACACCTATGGCCTGCCGGCGGTTATGTCGAACTGCTCGAACAATTACGGGCCCTACCACTTCCCCGAAAAGCTCATCCCCCTCGTCACGCTGAATGCGCTCGAAGGCGCGGAACTGCCGGTCTACGGCACCGGCGAAAACGTGCGCGACTGGCTGTTCGTGGAGGACCACGCGGAGGCGCTGTTCCTGATCGCCACCAAGGGCCGCCCCGGTGAAAGCTACAATGTGGGCGGCGCCTGCGAGCGGCGGAACATCGACGTGGTGCGCACCATCTGCGCCATCCTCGACGAGATCCGCCCCGACGCGAAGATCGGCCCGCGCGAAAACCTCATCACCTTCGTGACCGACCGGCCGGGGCATGATG
>JAEWBL010000693.1 GCA_023391175.1 Pseudomonadota bacterium | reverse complement strand
CCGGGGCCATCGGCGGCGGCGACTTGTCCGCCCGTCTCGCCATCGGCCAGCGCGACGAACTGGGCGTGCTGATGGCCCGTTTCAACCGCATGGCCGCCCTGCTGGCCCGGCGCGAACGGAAGGTGGCGCAAGACCGGGCGGAGCTTGAGAAGACGGTGGCGGAACGCACGGTGGACCTCACCGAGGCGAACGCCCGCCTCGCCGCCATCGACGCCTCCCGCCGCCGCTTCTTCACCGATGTGAGCCATGAATTGCGGACCCCGCTCACCGTCATCATCGGCGAGTGCGACGTGACCCAGCGGGCGCCGGCCATACCGGAGGCCCTCAGCCGCACGGTGCTCACCACCATCCGCAAGCGCGCCGGCATGCTTCACCGCCGGGTGGAGGATCTGCTGCGGGTGGCCCGCTCCGAAAGCGGCGAGATCGAGCTGGTGTTCCAGGATACGCCGCTGGCGCCCCTGCTGGCCGATGCGGTGGCGGGGCTGGAGCCGGTGGCGCGGCGGCAGGGGGTGGCGCTGGTGCTGCACGCCCCGGAGCCTGGCCTTCTCGTGCATGCTGATCGGGAATGGCTGCGGCAGGTGCTGGAAGGGCTTATCGACAACGCCTTGCGCCATGGCCGGCCCCTCACCCGCATCTCCGTGGCGGTGGAAGGGGGCGTGGATGCGGACGGGCATGGCGTCGAGATCGTCAGCGTCACCGATGACGGTTGCGGCATCCCGCCTGAGGCGCGGGCGCGCCTGTTCGAGCGTTTCGCGCGCGGCGCGCGGCTCGGCGGTGCGGAGGGATTCGGCCTGGGGCTGGCCCTGGCCGATTGGGTGGTGACGCGGCACGGCGGACGTATCACACTGGAGGACGGGGCGCAGGGCGGCACCCGGGTGGCGATCGCTCTGCCGCAGGCCGCGGCATCGGCGGCGAACGAGCCCGACTCCGCGGTTTGACCGGCGGCTGGATTGCCGGCATTGCGCGACAGCCCTGCCCCGCGGACCATGCGATGGTCCGGGACAGCCCCGATGGGCACAGGAGGAACCATGAACATCCTGGTGGTGGAAGACGACAGCGACATCGGCGCCATGCTGAGCCGCGGCCTCTCCGCCGAGGGGTTCGACGTGACCGTCGTGGGACGCGCCGACGAGGCCCTCGAGACGGCACGCCAGTACAATCCCTGCGCCGTGGTGCTCGACATGATGCTGCCGGACGGCTCCGGCATCGACGTGTGCCGGGCGCTGCGCAGCGCCGGCCATTCCGGCCCCATCCTGTTCCTGAGCGCCAAGGACGAGGTGCATGACCGCGCCGAGGGCCTGGGCGCCGGGGCGGACGACTACATCGTCAAGCCGTTCGTGTTCGGCGAGCTGGTGGCGCGGCTGCGCACCCATCTCCTGCATCGCCTCGGCGAGAGCCACGCCGACCGTGTCATGGCGGGGCGGCTGGTGCTCGATCCCTCCACCCGCACCGCGAAGTTCGGCGAGGTGCATGTGCGGCTCACCGAGCGCGAGGCCGATCTCCTGGCCCTGCTCATGGCCAGCCCCAACCGCCCCATCGCCCGCGGCGAGATCTTCGACCGGCTCTGGGCCAGCCAGGGCGGCGCCTCGCTCAATGTGGTGGACGTCTATGTGGGCTACCTGCGCACCAAGCTTGCGCCCGTGGGCCGCGCCGGCGGCCCCCAGGTGGCGACCGTGCGGGGGCGCGGCTTCATGCTCGACCTCTCCGCACCGTCAGCGCATTGATGAGCTCTAGAAGTATTGCAATGCAGCAAAAGATTTCACTTGCGGGAACGGATTCGGCTGCCAATATTTGACTCCGTTGTAGCGAAAAACCTCGCTACTTCAATTTCTTATGATCTTCTTATGAGGGTCGTGAGAGAACACTGGAGGAAAGCATCATGCGCTGGAACAAGCCCCAGGTTTGCGAAGTCTGCGTCGGCATGGAAGTCACCGCTTACCTGCCGGCCGATTTCTGATCGACCGAGGTCGGGAGCCGCGAACGATTAGGCAGGAGCGTCCGTCGCGTCATGCAGGTGATCGTTCTCGGTTCAGCGGCCGGCGGCGGCGTTCCCCAGTGGAACTGCCGCTGTCCGGTGTGCCAACTGGCATGGAAGGGTGATCCACGGGTCACGCCCCGAACCCAGTCGAGCATCGCCGTCTCGGAGGACGGCGCCTCGTGGGTGCTCCTGAACGCTTCGCCCGATCTTCGGGCCCAGATCGCCGCGACCCGGGCGCTTCAGCCCCGGGTGGATGGCCGCGACAGCCCCATTCGCGCCGTCGTCCTCACCAATGGTGACGTGGACCACATAGCCGGTTTGCTGACGCTGCGGGAGCAGCAGGCGTTCGAGGTGTACGGCACGGCCGACACGCTCGCGCTCATCGAGCAGAATCAGGTCTTCGACGTGGTGTCCAAGGCGCTGGTGCGCCGGGAGCCGGTTTCGTTCGAAGTCCCGTTCTCGCCGGTTCCGGGGCTGACCATGGAATTCTTCACCGTGCCCGGCAAGGTGCCGCTCTGGCGCGAGGACGCCTCCCTCGTCATCGGCGAGGAGACGGGCTCGACGGTGGGCGTAACAATCACCTCGGCCGACAGCCGCCTCGTCTACGTGCCTGGCTGCGCCGCGGTCACCGACGCCCTGCGCCGGCGCATCTCAGGCGCCGACCTGCTGTTCTTCGACGGCACGCTCTATCGCGACGACGAGATGATCAGGGCCGGGATCGGCACCAAGACGGGCGCTCGCATGGGGCACCTCTCCATGTCCGGCGCGGACGGCACGGTGGCGCTTCTTGCCGACCTGCCGGTGGCGCGCCGGGTGTTCATCCATATCAACAACACCAATCCCGCGCTGATCGATGGCTCCGAGGAGCACCGCGCCGTGGAAGCGGCTGGCTGGACGGTCGCCCGGGACGGAATGGAGTTCTCCCTATGAGCGCGCAAGCCGCCGTCCGGGTGCTGGCAGAAGCTGCCGACCTTCCCGCCGATTTCCCGCCACTGCCGTCGCCGCAGGAGCCTTTGTCGCCCGAGGGTCTGGAGGCGGCGCTGCGCGCGGTGGGCGCGACGCGCTATCACAACCTCCATCCCTTCCATAAGCTGCTGCATTCCGGCCGGCTGAACCGGGATCAGGTGCGCGCCTGGGCACTCAACCGCTACTGCTACCAGTCCGCCATCCCCCGCAAGGACGCGGCCCTGATGGCCCGCTGCGACGACCGCGAACTGCGTCGGGAATGGCTGCACCGCATCACCGACCATGACGGCTTCGGCGAGGATTCGGGCGGCATCGAGCGCTGGCTGGTGCTGACTGACGGCCTCGGCCTCGACCGCGATTACGTGGTCTCCAAGGAAGGCGCGCTGCCGGCCACCAAGTTCGCGGTGGAGGCCTACGTGCGCTTCGTCGCCGAGAACACGCTGCTGGAGGCGGTCGCCTCCTCGCTCACCGAGCTGTTCGCGCCGGGCATCCATGCCGAGCGCATCTCGGGGATGCTGGAGCACTACGACTTCATCAACGAGACGGTCGTCGCCTATTTCCGCCGCCGCCTCGACCAGGCGCCGAAGGATGCGGACTTCGCCCTCGAATACGTGAAGGAGCACGCCCGCACGGCCGCCGAGCAGCGCGCCGTGATCCGCGCCCTCACCTTCAAGACCGAGGTGCTGTGGGCGCAGCTCGACGCGCTCTATCTCGCCTATGTGGCGCCGGGCTGGCCCGCGCCGGGCGCGTGGCGGCCGGGCGTTGCCATCGTTGGGGAATGAGATGCGCGCCGAGGAAACCGACGTTCCGCGCCTGCCCCGCGGCGTGAAGCTCAAATACGATCAGGTGCGGTCCCGCCATGTGCTTCTGGCGCCGGAGCGGGCGTTCGACATCGACGAGACCGCCGCCGCCGTTCTTGAGCTGGTGGACGGGAAGCGCACCTGCGCGGAGATCGTGGACGCCCTGGCCGCCCGCTACGATGAGCAGCGCGAAGTCATTGCCGATGACGTCAAGGACATGATCGGCGGCCTCATCGCGCGCCGGGTGATCGAGACATGAGCGAGATCGCGAGCGATATCCGCGCCGCTGTGCGCGAGGCGCCCCGCCCGGCGGCGGCGCCTCCGGTCGGCCATCCCATCGGCATCCTCGCCGAGCTGACCCACCGCTGCCCGCTGCGCTGCCCCTATTGCTCGAACCCACTGGAGCTGGAGCGCCGCGAGGCGGAGCTCGACACCGCCACGTGGAAGCGGGTGCTGAGCGAGGCGGCGGCGCTGGGCATCCTCCACGTCCATCTCTCCGGCGGCGAACCGACCGCGCGCCCGGACCTCATGGAGTTGACCGCCCACTGCGCGGCGGAGGGGCTCTACACCAATCTCATCACCTCCGGCATCGGCCGCGCCTCGGGCATGATCGACGCACTGTCGGACGCCGGGCTCGACCATGTGCAGCTTTCCGTGCAGGGCGCGAGCGCCGAGACCGGCGACCGCATCGGCGGCTACAGGGGCGGCCATGCGGCAAAGCTGGAATTCGCCCGCAAGGTCACGGACCTCGGTCTGCCGCTGACGCTCAATGCCGTCATCCATCGCGGCAACATCCACGAGGTGGAGGACATCATCGCCCTCGCCGTGGCGCTGAAGGCCCGCCGGCTGGAGGTGGCGCACACCCAGTATTACGGCTGGGCCTATGTGAACCGGGCCGCGCTGATGCCGGCGCGGCCGGACGTGGATCGCTCGGTGGCGCTGGTGGAGGAGGCGCGGCGGCGCCTTGAGGGCATCCTCGTCATCGACATGGTGATCCCGGATTATTACGCCCGCTATCCCAAGCCCTGTTCCGGCGGCTGGGGGCGGCGCACGCTGAATGTCACCCCCACGGGCCGGGTGCTGCCCTGCCATGCGGCAGAGAGCATCCCGAACCTCGAATTCTGGTCCGTTCGCGATCGCGCGCTGGGGGACATCTGGCGGTCTTCGCCGGCCTTCAACGCCTTCCGCGGCACCGACTGGATGCGCGAGCCGTGCCGCAGCTGCGACCGTCGCGACATGGATTTCGGCGGCTGCCGCTGTCAGGCCATGGCGCTGGTAGGCGATGCGGCGGCGACCGACCCCGCCTGCTCGCTCTCGCCCTTCCACGCCCGCGTCGAGGCGCTGGCGACGGAGGAGGCCGCGACCGTCGCGCCGGATTATCTCTATCGCACAATCGGCGGAGCGCCGGAAAAGGCATCCGAAGGAGCCGCATCGTGAGCCTGCGTCGCGCGTTGGGCCTCTGGCTCGTCCTCATGGCGGCCCTGTTCTCCGGCGGCGCCCTCGTCATGCCCCAGGCGGCGAGCGGGGCCGAGGCGCAGGCCGCCTCCCAACAGGCCGCTCCCGATGCGGCGACGCTGCTGTTCGAGGATCCGCAGCTGGCCAATACCAAGCCGGGCCAGACGCTGACCTATCGATATGCCCGCAAGGTGGCCGATCCTGAACTGGGCGCCAGCTTCGAGGATCGCGTGGTGCTGATGATCGATGCGAGCGCCAGCGGCGGCGATTCCCGTGACGTGAAGGTCGATTTCTTCACGCCCGAGCGCCACCACGCCGCCGGCCCGTTCGAGGGCGTGACCACCAACCCCATGCTGCTGCTGTTCCTTGAGAATCACCTCGGGGACCTGTCCGGCCGGCTCAAGGGCAATCCGCGCTATTTCAAGACCGCCATCCGCACCGCTTTGCGCGACGCGGCCACGGTCGCCGCCGCCGACCTCACCGTGGGTGGGCAGACGGTGAAGGGGTGGCGCGTCACGGTGACGCCGTTCAAGGGCGATCCCAATGCGGTGCGGATGCGGGGGCTCGATACCCTCGCCTATACGTTCGAGGTGTCGCCGGACGTGCCGGGCCAGATCGTGCGCATGGCCATCAAGGCCGACGCGCCGGGCGGCACCCTGTGGGAGGAGAGCATCGCCTATGATCCGACGAGCCATTGAGGCCGGCGCCGTGCTGCTTGCCCTCGGCGGGGCGGCGGTGGCGGCGACGGCCAGCGACAACGATTATCCCACCTCCGCCCGCGTGGACTACGTGTTCGGCTGCATGGCGGCCAACGGCCAGACACGGGAGACCATGGCGCGGTGTTCCTGCTCCGTGGATACCCTCGCTTCGATCCTGCCCTACGATCACTATGTCGCGGCCGAGACGATCCTTTCCATGCGCCAGGGCGTGGGGCAGGCCGCGAACATCTTTCGCAATACACCCCAATACGACGACACGATTGCGGAGCTTCGCCGGGCGCAGGCGGAAGCTGAAATCACCTGTTTCAAGTAGAGCATTTCGCGTCGCACAAATGATTCTCGCAGGCGCCGCACATGTGACGGGTTTTCGGCCCCGCTTCGCTGTGTTAGCTTCCCCGCCAAGAACAGACGCATGGCGCACGGATTTTTCCGAAGCGCACTGCAACGACAAGCGGGCAACCGCCGCGGCGTCTTGATTGGGTCCGTCAATCCCAAGGCAAAGCCATGGCCAGTTACCGCTTGAGTTCCGTTCCCTCCCCATTTGTCCCACGTTCCGGAGCCGGCTCCGCGCCGCCGCGCGCCTTTCGCCTGCCGGCCCTGCCGTGCGGCGCCTCCTCCGCGCAGGGGTGAGACCTCATGTCATCGGGTGAAACGACCGAAGCCGGTGCCTCCCGCATCGTGCGCGACGTGGTGTGCGGCTTTTGCGGCCTGGGCTGCGACGACATGGAGGTGGCCGTCGCCGGCCGTGTGGTGACGCCGCGCAAGGCCTGCGCCGATGCCGCCCGCCTGCTTGCCCGCGGCGATGCGCCTCCGCCCTCTCCCCGCATCGATGGCGCGCCGACCAGCCTCGCCGAGGCGGCGGCAGCGGCGGCCAGCCATCTGAGGGTCGCGCGCTCTTCCGTCTTCTCCGGCCTCGGGGCCGATCTTGAAGGGCACCGGCGGCTCTACGATATCGCCATGGCGACGGGCGCGAGCATCGATCATTCCGCGTCGGGCGGCCTGTTCGCCAATCTCGATCGCCTCGCCCGTCGGGGCTGGATCGCGGCGACGCTCGCCGAGGTGAGGAACCGCTGCGATCTGCTGGTGGTGTTCGGTGACGATCCCGCCCAGAGCTTCGGCCGCCTGTTCGAGCGCATCATGCCCGTGCGCAACGGCGAGGGCGGCGACGCCGCGCCCCTGTTCGCGCCATCCGGCCGGCGTGTGGTGATGATCGGTGCCCCGTTCTCGGAGGCCTCCCGTAAGGTTCTCGCCGGCCATGAGCTGAGCGAAATCGTCCTGCCGCCCGAACAGGTCGCGACCGCCGCCGCGATGCTGGCGTCGGCTTTGGCGGGCCGCGATATCGGCGCCCTGCAGGTGCTGCCGGGCACGGCCGGCGCCGCGCTGGCCGAACTCGCGGACCTGCTGCGCGCCGCGCGCTACAGCGTCTTCACCTGGAATGCCGCGACCCTGCCGGCTTCGGATGCGGCCGCTGTCGCCGGCGCTGCCGCCGAAGCCGTGGACCTGCTGTCGCCGACCACCCGCGCCGCGGTGTTGCCGCTGGGCGGACGCGACAACGTGACCGGCGCCCACCAGCTCGCTTTGTGGCGCTTCGGCTATCCCCTGCGCACCGTGATCGGCGCCGGCACGTCCCGCCATGCGCCCGACCTCTACGCCACGGCTGCCGCCTTGAAGGACGCAGACCTTCTGCTCCACACGAGCGCTTTCAGGCCCGATCCGCCGCCGGACTTCAGCGCCGGCCCGATCATCGTCCTCGCCCATCCCGACACGTCGTTTGCCCGCGAGCCGGACGTGTTCATCCCCGTCGGCACCCCCGGCGTCGATCATCCGGGGCATGTCTTCCGCATGGATTCCGTCGTCTGCCTGCCGCTCCAGGGGCTGCGCCCCGCCGAGCTTCCCAGTGTCGCCGAGGCGGCCTCCGCCATCCTCGCCCATCTCGGGAGGAGCGCATGAGAACGCGCGTCACCGGCGGGCGGGTCTTCGATCCCGCCAACGGCGTCATCGACCAGGTGCGTGACGTGGTGGTCGAGGACGGCCGCATCGTCGCCGATCCGGGGCCGGGCGGCAGCGAGGAGACGGTGAACGCCTCCGGCTGCATCGTGCTCGCCGGCGGCATCGACCTGCACAGCCACATCGCGGGCGGCAAGGTCAACCTTGGCCGCCTCCTCATGAACGAGGACCGCGCCCTCTTCCCCGAGCCGTTCGGCGATTTCTGCGGCTGCGGCGGCGGGCGCGCGGCGCCGACCACCCACGCCACGGGCTGCCGCTATTCGCAGATGGGCTACACGGCGGTGTTCGAGCCGGCCGTGGTGGGCGCCAACGCCCGCCACGCGCATCTCGAGATGGCGGACATCCCGAACATCGACACCGGCGGCTTCCTGGTGCTCGGCAACGACGACTTCCTGCTGCGGCTGATCGCCCAGGGAGAAGGCCAGCAGGCGGTGAACGATTACGTCGCCTGGATGCTCAAGGCGACCCAGAGCTGCGCCATCAAGATCGTCAATCCCGGCGGCATCAACGCCTTCAAGTTCAACGGCCGCAATCTCGATCTGGACGAGGCCGGGCCCTTCTACGGCCTCACGCCGCGGCGCATTCTCAACACGCTGCAGCGGGCGGTGACGGAGCTGGGCGTGCCCCACCCGATCCATCTGCACGGCTGCAACCTCGGCATTCCCGGCAACGTGAAGACCACGCTCGCCACCATGGGTGCGACCGAGGGCTTCCCGCTCCACCTCACCCACATCCAGTTCCATTCGTACGGCACCGAGGGCGACCGGCACTTCTCCTCCGGCGCGGCCGAGATCGCGGAGGCGGTGAACGCCATGCCGCATATCTCGGTGGACGTGGGGCAGATCATGTTCGGCCAGACGGTGACCGCCTCTGCCGACCTCATGTCGCAATACCGCAACCACTCCATCGCCGATCCCAAGAAGTGGATCGGCATGGACATCGAGATGGACGCGGCCTGCGGCGTGGTGCCGTTCAACTATCGCGACACGTCCTTCGTGAACGCGCTGCAATGGGCCATCGGGCTGGAGCTGTTCCTGCTCATCGAGGATCCGTGGCGGGTCTATCTCACCACGGACCATCCCAATGGCGGTCCCTTCACCTCCTACCCGCACCTCATCCGCCTCTTGATGGACAAGCCCTTCCGCGACCATCACCTGCGGCAGATCCACAAGGCAGCACGGGCCCATACCCGGCTCGAAAGCATCTCCCGCGAGTACACCCTCGAGGAGATCGCCGTCGTCACCCGCGCCGCGCCCGCGCGGACCCTGGGCCTCAAGGACCGTGGCCATCTCGGCCCCGGCGCCCGGGCGGATGTGGTGCTTTACGAGGACCAGGCCGACCGCGAGGCCATGTTCGCCCACCCGCGCCTCGTGATGAAGGATGGTGAGGTGGTGGTGGTGAACGGCGAGATCGTCGCCCTCACCGAAGGGCGCACCTATGCGGTGCATCCCCCGTCCGACCCCTTGATGGACAAGAGGCTGGAGCGCTGGTTTGACGAGGCGGTGGGCCTCAAATCCAGCCATTACCAGATCGCCGACAGCGAAATCCGCGGCGGCCAGGGCCCCGAGATCGTGGAGCTGAAGCCGTGAGCGCACCAGCCTCCCTCATCATCAACGGCGTCGAGATCCGCGACAGCTTTGCCGAGGCGTTTCCCATGGCGGGAACTCGGCTCATCATCACCGCTGATACGCCGCGCTGGGCACATACCGCGGCGGCGAGCCTCACCGGGTTCGCGACCTCGGTCATCGGTTGCGGTTGTGAGGCGGCTATCGAGCGGGAAATTCCCGCCGCCGAGACGCCGGACGGGCGTCCGGGCTATGCCGTGCTCATCTTTGCCATGTCCCTCAAGGACCTGAAGAAGATCGTGCCGCTCCGGGCCGGGCAATGCGTGCTCACCTCGCCCACCTCCGCGCTTTACTCCGGTCTTGAGGGCGGCTCGGCGGTCGCGCTCGGAAAAGCGCTGCGCTATTTCGGCGACGGCCACCAGATGTCGAAAAACCTCGGCGGCAGCAGGATTTGGCGCATCCCGGTGATGGAAGGCGAGTTCGTCTGCGACGAGATTGTTGGCTCCACCACCGCTGCGGTGGGCGGCGGCAACTTCCTCATTCTCGCCCGCTCGCGCCAGGCGGCGCTGGCCGCGGCGGAGACCGCGGTGGCGGCCATGGGGCAAGTGCGCGGCGCCATCATGCCCTTCCCGGGCGGGGTGGTGCGCTCTGGCTCCAAGGTCGGCTCCAAATATGCCGGCCTGATTGCCTCTTCCAATGACGCCTACTGCCCGACGCTGCGGGGCATCGCCAAGACGGCTTTGCCGGCTGATGTCGAGAGCGTGCTCGAGATCGTCATCGACGGTCTCAGCGAGGGCGAGGTGGCGGAGAGCATGCGCGCGGGCATCACGGCAGTCTGCGGTCTCGGGGCCGCCGGCGGGGTGGTGGCGGTGGATGCCGGCAATTACGGCGGCAACCTCGGGCCCTTCCATTTCAAGCTGCATCACCTGATGGCGCCGATTACCGGCCGGGCGCAGGAGGCGGGACGATGAGTGGCTTCCGCCTGACATTGAAGGCCCCGCTCACCGCGCGGGTGGACGCATCGAGCCTTCTTCCCGGGGCGTTTGAAGGCGCGAGCGCATCGGATGTGGCCGCTCGCACTGTTCCCTTCGGCGCGGGCATCGCCCGGATCGGCGATCTGTTTGAAGTCGCTGCCGGAACGGACGAAGCCGTGGTTGTCACCGGCGACCCGCGGCTGGATTATGTGGGCGCTGGCCTTGCCGCGGGCGAGGTGCGCGTGGAGGGCAGCGTCGGCGTCGCCGCTGGGGCGGGCATGAGCGGTGGGCGGCTCGTCATAACCGGCGATGCGGGCGACGCGCTGGCGGCTGGCCTGACCGGCGGCCGGATCGAGGTTTTCGGCAATGCCGGCAACCATGTGGGCGGACCGAGGCCGGGCGAGCGGCAGGGCATGCGCGGCGGCGTGGTCTCCATTGGCGGGACGGTCGGGGAAGGCCTCGGGGCGCGGTTGCGCGGCGGGCTGATCCTGGTGGGCGGCGATGCCGGCGCGGGTGCGGCGGATGGTCTCTTAGCCGGCACACTTGCCGTGGCGGGACAACTGGGCCCCGGTGCCGGACGTGGCATGAAGCGGGGCTCCATCCTTGTGTCCACAGCGCCGGAGGCTTTGGCACCGGGCTTTGCCGAGGCGGGGCCGCAGGATTTCATCGCCTTGAAGCTGCTGGCCCGGCGGGTGCCGGAATTGGCGGCACTGTTCGGGGGGCATCTGTCCGGGCGCGCGGTGCGCCTGGTGGGCAATCGGCTGGCCGGCGGTGAGGGCGAGATTCTCGTCCTGAACTAAGCCGGCAAATAATCAATTCAACAATCAGAAGAGGAACGCCTCATGCGCGCGCTGTTCGTTTCCGTCGTCCTGCTCGCCGCCGCCACGGGCTCGGCCTACGCC